>DATCQF010000377.1:0-7415 GCA_036569735.1 Allostellaceae bacterium
GCCTGGGCCGGTGTCTCGGCGTCGATCGTGATCGGCAGCTCTCGCAGGAAACCCTCCAAGCGCAGGCGACGGACCCGATCGAGGCGACCGCGCCGCTCGGCGACGATGAGCCCATTGACCGCTTCGAGTGGCCATAGACCGGGAGCGATCGCACCGGTTTCGGTAACCCGATGCAGTAGGGCCAGCGTCGCCGGTGTGCGTTCGTCCTCGAAACACCAGGTGAGCGCGACCGAGTTGTCGATAACGAAGCTCAACGCCGGCCTTCGTTGATCAGATCCTTGATCTTCAGCCCTCCGAGGGTAACGCCTCGGCTCGCCTCGATGATGTTCTTCGCGGCCCGCCGTGCTTTCTCGCGATTGAAACCGCCATCGGCGGGAACCAGCCGTGCGACTGCTTTGCCGCGGCGGGTTATCAGGACCTCCTCGCCGCGCTCGACGCGGTCAAGCAGGCTGCCCAATTTGTTCTTCGCCTCGAAGGCGCCAATCTCGTACATCGAAACTTTTTCCAAGCTAGCCTGTAATCCAGCTTAATATATCCGGCGCAAATTGCAACCCAGTCGCCTATTCCGGTGCGATAGAGTTAGGGTACAGCAACGCGGCCGCATAGATGAGGGAACCGGGGATGGATTTCGAGCCTTCGGACAAGGTGAAGCGCCTTGAGGCGCAGGTGCGCGAGTTCGTCGAGCGCGAGGTCTACCCGGCCGAGGCGGTGTTCGAGCGCCAGCTCAACGAGGCGCCGTCGCGCTGGCAGATTCCGCCGGTCCTGGAGGAGCTGAAGGCGAAGGCGCGCGGGGCGGGGCTGTGGAACCTGTTCCTGCCGGAGAGCGAGTTGGGCGCCGGGCTCACCAACCTCGAATATGCGCCGCTGTGCGAGATCATGGGATCGTCGCCGATCGCGCCCGAGGTGTTCAACTGCTCGGCCCCCGACACCGGCAACATGGAAACCCTGGTGCGCTATGCGACACCACAGCAGCAGGAGCGCTGGCTGAAGCCGCTGCTGGCGGGTGAAATCCGCTCGTCCTTCGCGATGACCGAACCGGCCGTCGCCTCGTCCGACGCCACCAACATCGAGGCCAGGATCAGCCGCGAGGGCAACAGCACCTATGTCGTCAACGCGCGCAAATGGTGGACCAGCGGGGCGATGGACCCGCGCTGCAAGATCTTCATCCTGATGGGCAAGACCGATCCGCAAGCGCCGCGCCACCAGCAGCAATCGATGATCCTCATTCCTCGCGAGACACCTGGCGTCACCGTCGTCCGGCCGCTCTCGGTGTTCGGCTACGACGACGCCCCGCACGGCCATGCCGAGGTCGAGTTCAAGGACGTCCGGGTGCCGATCGAGAACATCCTCCTCGGCGAAGGGCGCGGCTTCGAGATCGCCCAGGGGAGGCTCGGGCCGGGCCGCATCCACCATTGCATGCGGATGATCGGCCTCGCCGAGCGCTCGCTCGCGGCGATGTGCACCCGGGTCAAGAGCCGGGTCGCCTTTGGCCGGCCCTTGGCCGACCAGGGCGTCATCCGCGAATGGATCGCCGAATCCCGCATCGAGATCGAGCTGGCGCGCCTCCTCACCCTGAAGGCGGCCTTCATGATGGACACCGCCGGCAACAAGGCGGCGCAGGCCGAGATCGCGATGATCAAGGTGGTGGCGCCGCGCATGGTGCTCAATGTCATCGACCGCGCGATCCAGGCGCACGGCGGCGGTGGCGTCTCGGCCGATTTCGGGCTCGCCTACGCCTGGGCGCGCTCGCGCGTGATGCGCATCGTCGACGGCCCCGACGAAGTCCACAAACGCGCGGTCGCCCGGGTGGAACTCAGGAAATGAACTGGATCAATGCCGTACGTCCTTCGAGACAGCCGCTCCGCAGCTTCCTCAGGATGACGTTCTTTCTTAATATCATCATAAACTTACGTCATTCTGAGGAGGCGCAAAGCGAAGTCTCGAAGGACGCGGGCTGCTGATGCAGGCGTCGCTCGAAGCGGCCGAGCTGATCGACGAGCGGCCCGACGAACATCTCGACACGAGCCGGCTCGAACCCTATCTGCGCGCGCATCTGGAAGGCGCCGAGGGGCCGCTAGCGGTGCGCCAGTTCGGCGGCGGCAAGGCCAATCTGACCTACCTCGTGCGCTTCGGCGCGCAGGAATTCGTGCTGCGCCGGCCGCCCTTGGGCCCGATCCCGCCGGGCGCGCACGACATGCGCCGCGAGCACCGGGTGCTGTCGGTGCTGCACCGGCGCTATGAGCCGGCGCCGCGCAGCCTCCTCTTGTGCGAGGACGAGACGATCATCGGCGCGGTGTTCATCGTCGAGGAGCGGCGCCACGGGTTTGTGATCCGCGACGACATCCCGCCCGAATTCGCCGGCCGGCCCGAGCTCAACCGGCGCATCGGCTTTTCTCTGATCGACGCGCTCGCCGATCTCCATCTTGTGCCGCCGGCCGAAATCGGGCTCGGCGATCTCGGCCGCCCCGAGGGTTATCTCGAACGCCAGCTCGCCGGCTGGGTCCGGCGCTGGCAGGCGTCGCAGGGCGGCGAGGAGGCCGAGCGCGCCGCCGCCCAAATGGCGCCGGTGCTCGACTGGCTCGGGCGGCATCTGCCGAACTCGGGCGGCGCGGCGCTGCTCCATAACGACTACCGGCTCGACAATTGCCTGCTCGACAGCGCCGACCCCGGGCAGATCGCGGCGGTGCTCGATTGGGACATGGCGACCCAGGGCGACCCGCTCGCCGATCTGGGGTACGTCCTCAACTACTGGGTCGAGCCGGGCGACGACCCGGCGTGGCGCGAGATTGCCGCGATGCCGACCTGGCAGTCTGGGTTCCCCTCCCGCGCCGAGGCCACCCAGCGCTACGCCGCGCGCACCGGGTTCGACGTCGCCGCAATCGGCTGGCACCAGGTCTTCGCCGCCTTCAAGCTCGCCGTCATCATCCAGCAGATCTATATCCGCTACGTGCGCGGCCAGACCCAGGACCAGCGTTTTCGGTTATATTACCGACGGGTGCTCGGTCTGGCCGACAAGGCGCGCAGCGTTGCCGAGCTGGGCTAATCAGCCCCCACCCTCCCACGCCAGCAAGGGAGGGTCGAGGGAGCGGGCGCGGGAGGCTCCCTCCCCTGCAGGCGGGGGAGGGCTGGGGTCGGGGCTTTTGTAGAGGGGAGCTTCACATGAGTGAGATAAAGGCGCTGGTGCATGACGTGTTCGGGACCGTCGTCGATTGGCGCTCGGCGGTGACCGCCGATGGCGAGGCGCTCGGCGCGCGCAAGGGAATCACAGGCGTCGATTGGCAGCAATTCGCCGACGAGTGGCGCGGCGCCTATGCGCCGTCGATGAACCGGGTGCGCACCGGTGATCTTCCCTGGACCAACCTCGATGCGCTGCACCGGATGGGTCTCGACGCCCTCATTGAGAAATTCGCCATCACCGGGCTCGACGAAGCCGACAAAGAATGGTTCAACCTGACCTGGCACCGCCTGAAGCCATGGCCCGATTCGGTGCCGGGCCTCACCCGGATCAAGCGGAAATACATCATCGCCACCCTGTCGAACGGCACGGTGCGGCTCCTCACCGACATGGCGAAGCATTGCGGGCTGCCGTGGGACACCGTGCTCGGCTCCGACCTCGTCCGCCACTACAAGCCCGACGCCGAGATGTACCAGTCGGCAATCGAGTTTCTCGGCTCGGGCGACCCGGCGGCGGTGATGATGGTCGCGGCGCACAACAACGACCTCGTGCGCGCCGCCGAGCACGGCATGAAGACCGCCTATATCGCCCGGCCCTACGAGCATGGGACGAAGCAGGCGCGCGACTTCAAGGCCGAGCACGATTTCACCTACCTCGCCTCCAGTTTCGAGGATCTGGCGACACAGCTCGGGACCTGACCGAACCCGCCATGGCGCTCGAGCAATACCAGAAGAAACGCGACTTCCGGCAGACCCCGGAGCCGGCCGGCAAGGTGCGCCGCCGCACCAGGCCGGCAGCGCTGTCGTTTGTCGTGCAGAAGCACGCGGCGCGCCGGCTGCACTATGATTTCCGCCTCGAACTCGGCGGTGTTTTGCTGAGCTGGGCGATCCCCAGGGGCCCCAGCCTCGACCCCGGCGAGAAGCGCCTCGCGGTCCATGTCGAGGACCATCCGATCGAGTATGGCGGGTTCGAGGGGGTCATCCCCAAGGGCCAGTACGGCGGCGGCACGGTATTATTATGGGACCGCGGCACCTGGACCCCCGAGGGGCCCGACCCGGAAGCCGCCTACCAGAAGGGGAACCTCAAATTCACCCTCGAGGGCGAAAAACTGCGCGGCAAATGGGCGCTGGTGCGGATGGGCGGGAAGGCCGCCAAGGAGCCCCACGAGAATTGGCTCTTGATCAAGGAGCGCGACGCGGCGGCATTGCCGGACAGTGGCGCCGCGCTCGTCGATGACAATCCGCTGAGCGTCGCGACCGGGCGCCCGATGGACGCGATCGCCGCCGAGCGCGACCGGGTCTGGGAGTCGGGGAAGGGCGAAGTTGCCGGCGACCCGCCGCGCGCCCCGGGGCCGCGGAAAAAGCAGCAGCTCGCCGGCGCGAGGAAGCGCGCGATGCCCGATCGCCTCGCGCCACAGCTGGCCACCCAGGCCGACACGGCGCCCGACGGCCCCGAATGGCTGCACGAGATCAAACACGACGGCTACCGGCTGCTGGCCCGGATCGAACCTGGCCTCATCAGGCTGACGACCCGCAACGGGCTCGACTGGACCTTGAAATTCCCGGCCCTGGCGCGCGCCCTCGCCGCGCTCCCGGTCGAGCGCGCGCTGATCGACGGCGAACTGGTCGCACTCGCCGCCGACGGCACGACGAGCTTTGGCGCATTGCAGGACGCTATCGCGCGCGGCGACACAGGGGGCCTTGTGTTTTTCGCGTTCGATCTGCTGCATCGCGACGGCTACGACCTCACCGGCGCGGCGCTCGAAGACCGCAAGACGGCGCTCGCCGCGATCGTGCCGCCGGATTCTGGCGGGACCGTGCGCTACAGCGACCACCAGGAGGGGCGCGGCCCCGATTTCTTCCGTCACGCCTGCCGCTATCGCCTCGAAGGCACCATCGCCAAGCGCCGCGACCGCCCCTACCGGCCCGGGCGCGGCAACGACTGGCGCAAGATCAAATGCGACAGGCGCGACGAGTTCGTGGTGATCGGCTTCACCGAGCCGGGCGGCCAGCGCCACGGTTTTGGCGCGCTCCTCCTCGGCTATTACGATCCGGCGGGACGGATGCATTATGCCGGCCGGGTCGGCACCGGGTTCAACGTTGCGCAACTCGAGGGTCTGCGGGCGCGGCTCGATGCGATTGCGCGAACCGACCCGCCCGCGATCCCGCCCAAAGGCGTCTCGACAAAGGGGGTGCACTGGACCGAGCCGCGCCTCGTCGCCGAATTGCGCTACGCCGGCTCGACCGCCGACAGGATGCTGCGCCACCCCGTCTTCCAGGGCCTGCGCGAGGACAAAAGCGCGGAGGAGGTGGTGTACGACCCGCCTGCCGCGAGCAGCCCTCACCCTCCCGTCGCTTCTGCGACGGGCCCCTCCCTCTCCCGCAATGCGGGAGAGGGGCAAAAAGACCGCAGCGTCGCTAAGCCCCTCGCCCGCATCGCGGGAGAGGGTGCCCGAGGGCGGAGCCCGACGGCGGGTGAGGGTGCTTCAGCGAACTCGGTGCCTGCCCGGGACGGCAGCATCACTTTCGCCGGGGTGCGGCTCACCAACCCCGACCGGGTGCTCTACCCCGACCCCGGCATCACCAAGTTCGCGCTCGCGCAGTATTACGACAGGGTCAAGGACTGGGCGCTGCCGCACCTCGCCAACCGCCCCTTAAGCCTGGTGCGCTGCCCGGAGGGTTACGACAAGGAGTGCTTCTACCAGAAGCACATCAGCGCCGGCATGCCGGACGTGGTCGGCCGGATCGAGATCGCCGACAAATCGGTGACCCGGACCTACCTCGTCATCGAGAACCTCGCCGGGCTCGTCGCGGTGGTGCAGATGGGGGTATTGGAGATCCATCCCTGGGGCTCGACCGCGAAAAAGCTCGAAACCCCCGACCGCATCACCTTCGACTTCGACCCCGATGTCGGCCTCTCGTGGGAGCAGGTGATCGCGGCGGCAGTGGAGATGCGCGAGGCGCTCCTCGGCATCGGCCTCCAAAGCTTTGTCAAGACGACCGGCGGCAAGGGCCTCCATGTCGTCGTACCGGTAATGCCCAAGCTCGGCTGGAACGAGGCCAAGGAATTCTCCCGCTGGGTCGCCGAGCGGTTTGTCGCCGCCTACCCCGAGCGCTATACCGCGAACCCGGCAAAGCGCGCGCGCACCGGCCGTATTTTCATCGATTACCTGCGCAACACCCGCGGCGCGACCGCAATCGGCGCCTATTCGGCGCGCGCCCGAGCCGGGGCCCCGGTGGCGACCCCGCTGTTCTGGGAAGAGGTCGAACGCGGCGTCACGCCCGACGCCTTCACCGTGCTGACTGTGCCCGACCGCCTCGCCAAGCTCAAATCCGACCCGTGGGCCGACCTGCCCAAGCTGCGCCAGTCGATCGCCGCCCGGGTGCGCCGCGAGGTCGGGATCTGATCACGGCCGAGTCGCAGCGCTTGCCTGCGTTGGCGTAGCGGCCCACATTTAGCTTGGCCCATTCCCGGAGATTCGCTTAATGGCCGTGATGCTTTCCAAAACCTATGACGCGCTGGTTGCTGCCGGTGCGCCCGAGGAGAAAGCCCGAGCCGCGGCGGAGGAATTGGCTGCCTATGAGTCTCGTTTCGCTAAAATCGAGACGGATCTGGCGGTGATCAAGTGGATGCTTGGGGTCGTGATCGCCGGCGTCGCATCGTTGGTGATTAAAGCTTTCGTGTGATCCCGTAGCCGCTGACCCGCTCCGCTTAGCCTGATGCCGCTCCACCTCGCCTGGCGAATACTGGTTGACCAGAAGGGGCGCACCGCGCTTGCCACCGGCGGCATCTTCGTCGCGATCCTCCTGATTTTCGTCGAGCTCGGCTTTTTCATGGCGGTGCCGCAAGGCGGGCTGTTGATCTATGACCACATGCGCTTCGATCTCCTGGTGTGCTCGAATAAATACGTTTTCCAGTCGCAATCCGGGCAGTTTCCGCGCGCCCGGCTGGAAGCGGCGATGACCGTCCCCGAGGTCGCGCAGGCCAGCCCCTTCTATCTCGGCGGGGCCAAGTGGCAGGATATCGGTGGCGGCCTCAAACTCGACATCGCGGTGATCGGTATCGACCCGCGGGCCGGAGTATTCGCCGTCCCCGACATCGAACGCCAGGTCCCGGCCTTGGAAACACCCGATACCGTGCTCGTCGACAGCACGACCCGGCCGCTGTTCGGCCCATTGACGGCGGGGCGGGTGGTCGAACTCGCCGGACGGCGGGTGGCGATCGGCGGGCAGTATGTCCT
>DATCQF010000378.1:0-6861 GCA_036569735.1 Allostellaceae bacterium
GAGATCGCACCTCAACGAGCTGTGCCGCATCGTCCACGGCCCGATCTTCGCCGCTCGAGATGGTCCGGGGTGATGTTGAGCAGCACAGCGATGTCGAAGGCGAGGCTGCCGATCAGCTCCAATTGAAACGAGCTGGCTTCAAGCACATAGCTGCCCTCGCTGCCGAGGGCCGCCAGCGTCAGCGCCGGGGTGCCGAGATTGCCGCCGATTTCGACCCGCCGCCCGGCGGTGGCGAGAATGTGGCCGATCAGCGCCGTCGTCGTTGATTTGCCGTTGGTGCCGGTGATCCCGACATAGCGCGCCCCGGGCTGCGCCCGGCCGAGCAGCTCGATGTCGCCGATGATCTCGGCTCCGGCTTCGCGGGCACGTATCACGGCGGGATGCGGCGCGGGAAAGCTGTGCGGAATGCCGGGCGACAGGACGAGAGCCGGGATCCCCCGCCAATCGACCGCGCCAAGGTCGGTAAGCGGGATCTCGGCGGCGACCCTATCGCGCACGCCGGGATTATCGTCCCAGGCGAGGATCTCGGCGCCGCCGGCGGCGAGCGCCCGGGCGGCGGCGAGGCCGGAGCGCGCCAGGCCCAGCACCGCGATCCGCCGGCCGGCAAAGCTGTCGACGACAATCATCGGGGGATCATCGGCGCTTAGCGCAGCTTCAAGGTCGCCAGCCCGGCAATCGCCAGGATCAGGGCGACGATCCAGAAGCGGATCACGATCTTCGATTCCTCCCAGCCCTTCTGCTCGAAATGATGGTGCAGCGGCGCCATGCGGAAGACGCGCCGCCCGGTCGTCTTGAAGCTGGCGACCTGGACGATCACCGAAATCGCCTCCAGCACGAACAGCCCGCCGATGATCGCGAGCACCAGTTCGTGCTTGGTGACGATGCTGATCGTGCCGAGCGCGGCGCCGATCGCCAACGATCCGGTGTCGCCCATGAAGACGCTGGCAGGCGGCGCGTTGAACCACAGAAAGCCAAGGCTCGCCCCGACCATCGCGCCGCAGAACACCATCAGCTCGTCGGCGCGCGGGACATGGTGGAGCTGCAGGTAGTTGGCGTAGACGGCGTTGCCGACGAGATAGGTGATGAAGGCGAAGGAGCCCGCCGCGATCATCGCCGGCCCGATCGCCAGCCCGTCGAGACCGTCGGTCAGGTTGACCGAGTTCGAGGCGCCGGTGATTACCAAGACGCCGAACGGAACGAAGAACCAGCCGAGATCGAGCAGCACATTCTTGAAGAACGGCACCGCAAGCGCATTCGCCAGCGGCTCCCGCATGACAAAGGCAAGCGTCACACAGGCGACCGCCGCGAGGACCATCTCGATCAAGAGCTTGGTCCGGCCGGGCACGCCGTGATGCGAGCGCCGGGTCAGCTTGCGATAGTCGTCGAAAAAGCCGATCAAGCCGAAACTGACGGTCACCGCGAGCACGATCCATACATAGGGATTGGCGAGATCCGCCCACAGCACCGTCGACACGGTCAACGCGAGAAGGATCAAGAGGCCGCCCATCGTTGGCGTGCCTTTTTTGGTGACGAGATGCCCCGGCGGGCCATCGGCGCGAATCGGCTGCCCGTCGCCCTGCATGGATTTGAGCCAGGCGATGATGTAGGGGCCCGCGATGAAGCTGATCAACAGCGCCGTGACGACCGCCCCTCCGGAACGGAAGGTGATGTAGCGGAAAACATTTAACGCGTGGAACTGGTCGGCGAGCGGATACAGCATGCGGTCATGTTTCGGAGGGCATCGCTGGCAGGCACGGCTGCTCGGCGATGCGACCGACGCGACCGTGAGGGGTAGGCATAGCCTCATCGAAAGAGGGCGACAACCCACCGCGAACGATCATGCGCGGCCACCTGAATCGCCGGGCGTACCGCCTGTGGAACCGAGCACCTCGCGGGCTACCACCGCATCGTCGAAGGGCAGGATTTCGCTCCCGACGATCTGGCCGGTCTCATGGCCCTTTCCGGCAATCACCAGGACGTCGCCGCGGCGCAAATCGGCGATCGCGGCCAAGATGGCAGCGCGCCGGTCGCCGATCTCGATGGCGTCGGGCGCCGCGGCGAGGATCGCGCGGCGGATTTCCGTTGGGTTCTCGCCGCGTGGATTGTCGTCGGTGACATAGACGCGGTCGGCGAGTTCGGCCGCCACGCCTCCCATCAACCCGCGCTTGCCGCGATCGCGGTCGCCGCCGGCTCCGAAGACGATGGCGAGCCGGCGCTCGGCATGCGGGCGCAGCGCGGTGAGCACGCTTCGCATCGCATCCGGCGTGTGGGCGTAATCGACAAAGACCGGGGCGCCGCCCGGGCTCTCTCCGACCAGCTGCATGCGTCCGGGGACACCGGGGAGGCGCGGTAGTGCGTTGACTGCCGCATCCGGCGCAACACCGGTCGCGACGACGAGCCCCAATGCCGCCAGCACGTTCATCGCCTGGAAATCGCCGACCAGCGGCAGCTCGATCTCGTGCCGTTCGCCGAACAGATCGGCCGTGACGCGCTGTCCGGACGGGTGCGCCACGCGATGGGCGATGCGAAGCGCGGCCTCGGCCGCGCGCCCGTAGGCGATGACCCGGTGCCCGCGTTCCCGGCACAGCGCCGCCAGTCGCGTGAACTCGGCGCTGTCCGCATTGAGGACGGCGGAGCCACCCTGCGCCAAGAGCGTGGTGAACAGCCGCACCTTTGCAGCGCGGTAGGCTGCCATGTCGCCATGGTAGTCGAGGTGGTCGCGGGTCAGATTGGTGAATGCCGCCGCGCCGACCGCGACGCCATCGAGGCGGAATTGCGCCAGACCATGACTTGATGCCTCGATCACGACATGGTCGATGCCGCCTTTCGCCAATTCGGCGAGATCGCGGTGGAGGCCCACCGGATCGGGCGTGGTCAGCGCACCGGGGCGCCGCCCGGAAGGCGATACCAGCCCAAGCGTGCCGAGGCTCGCCGCCTT
The DNA here is from genome assembly GCA_036569735.1 of Allostellaceae bacterium. Lineage (GTDB taxonomy): Bacteria > Pseudomonadota > Alphaproteobacteria > ATCC43930 > CGMCC-115725 > DATARH01. The sequence goes on from DATCQF010000378.1 coordinate 2,939, forward strand.
GTAGCCGAGCGCGGTCCAGATTTCGCGCGCGAAATGGGCGACCGAGGTCTTGCCGTTGGTGCCGGTGACGGCGGCGATCGTCTTCGGCTGGCGCCGGTAGAACCGGGCGGCCAAGAGCGCGAGGCGGCGCTGCGGATTGGCGTCCTTGATGACCCGGACGCGGCGGCCCGTGTCGGGGTCGAGCGCGAGGGCGGCGGGATCATCGGTCAGGATCGCCACCGCGCCGCGGGCGACCGCTTCGCCGGCAAAGGCGCGCCCGTCACGCAGGGCACCGCGCAGCGCGGCAAACAGGAACCCGGGGCGGACCTGGCGGGAATCGGCGGCAAGGCCGGCGATCTCGGGATCGGCGAGCGGTGGAGGGCCGGCGGTCGAGGCCATGGAGAGGCCCCCGGCGGCCTCCGGCGGGGGGCCTGTGCCGGTCAGCTCAGTAAGTTTCAATCTTTTTGCCCTGCAAGCTCTCGACCGCTAACGCTCGAGTGATCGCGGGCGATGCCTCGTCCACCGGCTGAACGCCCAAAAGCGGCGCGATGCGCTGGATGATGCGGCTCGCGGCCGGCACCACCGTCCAGCCGGCGGTGGCGTATCCGTGGCTCTGCTTATTGGGATGTGGCTCGTCAACCAGCAACAGGAATGCATATTTCGGGTCTTGCATCGGGAAGGCCCCGACAAAATCCGACAGCAGCTTCTTCTCGACGTAATGCCCGCCGACATTCTTTTCCGCGGTGCCGGTCTTGCCGCCGACCACATATCCCGGGGCGGCGGCAAGTTTGGCGGTGCCGAACTCGACGACGAGGCGCATCAATTTGCGCATCTGATCGGAGGTCTTCTCCGACATGACGCGCTCGCCGGGCTGAACGCTGCCGGGCGGCAGTTTGTGCAGGGTCGGCGTCCGCAGAATGCCGCCGTTGACGACCGCGGAGACCGCCGTGATCGCGTGCAGCGGAGTGACGGAAATCCCGTGGCCGTACGCGATGGTGATGACGTTCACCTCGCGCCAATGCCTCGGGTAGTGCGGCTTGGCGACCTCGTCGAATTCGATCGGCACCGGCTTCAAGAGCCCGAGCTTATCGAGGAAATTGCGCTGCCGTTCGGCGCCCGCTTCCAGCGCCATGCGGGCCGAGCCGATATTGGACGAGTACATGTAGATTTCGGGGACGCTCAAGGCGCGGTGCTTGCCGTGATAGTCCGATATCGTGAAGCGCCCGATCTTGATGTCGTGCGCCGCGTCATATTGCTTGGTCATCGTCGCGACGCCGGAATCGAGCGCCATCGCGGTGTTGAACGTCTTGAAAACCGAGCCGAGTTCATAAGCGCCCAGCGTGATCTTGTTGAAGACGCGGTCCTTCGCCTCGGCCGGGCTCAACTTTGCGTCGCCGCGGCCCGGGTGGTTGGGATCGAAATCCGGCAGCGACGTCATCGCGACGATCTCGCCGGTACGTACGTCCATGATGATGCCGGCGGCGCCTTTGGCGCTGAAATCGGCGATGACCCTGGTCAGCTCCTCGTGGAGGATGAATTGCACCCGGGCGTCGAGCGACAACTGGATCGGTCCGGGGGCGCCCTTCACCTGCTTGTCGAGCGCGCGTTCGATCCCGGCGAGCCCGACATTGTCGATCCCGCAAAATCCGACGACATGGGCGGCCAGATCGCCGAACGGGTAGATGCGGCGCTCCTCATGTTCGAATTGCAGCCCCGGGATGCCGAGGCGATTGACCGCGTATTGCTGGCGCGGCGTCAAACGGCGCTTGATCCAGGCAAAGCTCTTACCCGAGGTCAGCTTGGCGTGTAGCTCGGCGGGGTCGAGCTGTGTCAGCACCGAGGTGATGGCCCGCGTCGCCTCGTCGGCATCGAGGATCTGGCGGGGATCGGCGTAGAGCGAGGGGCTGTCGAGCGTGGTTGCCAGGAGCCTGCCGTTGCGGTCGACGATGTCGGCGCGCATCGGCAGCGGCGGCGCGACCGGCCGGATGCGGCCGACATGCGATTCGGCGCTGCCGCCCGACAGCAGCACGATTTCGGCGAGGCGCAGCATCACGACGACGAATACCACCGCAAACAACGCGGCGGTCGCAACCAGGCGGGTCCGGCAGGTTTCGAGGAGCGCGCTCGCGCGCTCGTCGGCGATGACCGGGGTGCATGGCGGCGGCGGCCGGAAATGCCGCGGCCGGCATGGGTTCTCCTCGACGCGCTGAAGCGATCGCATCATCTGGTGTCGGCAATTTGCGCGATCAGCGCGTCGAGCGCGCCCGGTGTCGGGGCCGGGCCGGCTTTCGCCAGCTGCACCCGGGTGGCTGGCTTGGCTCCGGCCGGAATTGGCGCGGCCGGGGCGGCCGCTGCGGCCGGCGTCACCATAAGCGCGACCAGCGCATCGAGCGAGCCCGGCTTGGCCACGCCCGGACCGAGTGCGGTCGGACCGGGGACTGTCGGCGCGGGCGCGGCCGGCACAGCCGGAAGCGCGCCTGCCGGGGACGGCGCAGCCGCCGGCGTCACCGTAAGCGCGGCCGGCGTCGTCGCAAGCGCGTCTGCCGGGGTCGGCGGCGCGTCCGGGTCGGAGTTCACCCCGGCCACGAAATCGGGCGGCACGTCAGGCGGGCCGGCGGGCGGAGCGGCCGGGGCGGCCGGGGCGCGCAACGGGATATCCGCGATGGTGCGCTGCATCTGCCTGGCGGCGATCGGGGCAAGCTGAAGAAAGCGCCGGTTCAGGTCGGCCAGACGCTCGGGCTGGGTCAGATAGGTCCATTCCGCGGTCAGGACCCGAATCTCCTGCTGCTCGGCAATCGTGTGCCGGCGCACCCGGTTCAACTGATCCTCGATGTCCTGGACCGCGTATTTAACCTTGAAGGTGGTGAACCCGGCCACCGCCACAAGCACGCACCAGAACACGACGCCGAGCCGGGTCATCGGGCATCGCCCGCGGCATACCGCGACATCCCCGCCACACCGGCGATCTCCCACCCGGGCTCCGGCCAGGGCGGCGCAGCGGTGCGCTCGGCGGCCCGCAGTCGGGCCGAGCGGGCGCGGGGATTGCGCAGGGTTTCGTCGGCGCCGGGCCGGACCGCCCGACGGCCGAGCAGGCGGAAGCTCGGGGCCGGCGCATCCGGCGGCGGCGGGGCGTGGCGCGAGATCGCCGGGGCGGCCTCGCTGCGCTGCCGCAGGAAGCTCTTGATCCGGGTATCCTCCAATGAATGGAAGGCGACGACTGCCAGCCTTCCGCCCGGCATCAGCACCCGCTCGGCGCCGGCCAGACCGCGATCCAATTCGCCGAGCTCGTCGTTGACCGCGATGCGCAGCGCCTGAAAGGTGCGGGTGGCAGCGTCGAGCCCGGGCTCGTGCGTCGGGATCGCCGCGCGCACGATCGCGGCCAGCTCGCCGGTGCGCCGGATCGACTTCTGTTGGCGGGCGGCAACGATCGCCCGGGCGACGCGGCGGGCAAAGCGCTCCTCGCCGAGCGCGCGAATGAGGTCCGCCAGTTCCTCCTCGGAGAGGTGCGCGACGAGATCGGCCGCGCTCGTCCCATCTCCGCTCATGCGCATGTCGAGCGGGCCGTCGAGGCGGAACGAAAACCCCCGTTCGGCGCCGTCGAGCTGCATCGAGGAGACCCCGAGATCGAGGGCGACGCCGGCGATCGGGCCGGACGCCGCCGCGCCGACCAGCCGCTCCATATCACCGAACCTGCCCTCGATCAGCGTGAGACGTCCGGGATGCCGGGCCGCGAGCGCGGCGCCCTGCCGTACCGCATCGGGATCGCGGTCGATGCCGACAACCCGGCAGCGCGCCGCGCCGAGCAACGCCGCGCTATAGCCGCCGGCGCCGAAGGTGCCGTCGACGTAGACCGCGCCGTCCGATGGCGCCAGCGCCGCGAGCACGGCGTCGAGCAGAACCGGGATGTGGTCGCCCGAAACGCCGGAAGCGCCGGCGGACGCGAT
>DATCQF010000379.1:0-5168 GCA_036569735.1 Allostellaceae bacterium
CGCCGGCACCGCCCGCTTCGTCAAGGGCGACGCGTTCGACCGGGGTGGACTGGCGATGATCGACCCCGCGCCCACCCTTGCCGTCGTTTCCGGGCTCTACGAGCTGTTTCCCGACAACACCCTGGTGCGCCGCTCGCTGGCGGGTCTGGCCGCGGCGCTGCCGCCGGGCGGCTATCTCGTCTATACCGGCCAGCCCTGGCACCCGCAGCTCGAATTGATCGCCCGCGCGCTGACCAGCCATCGCCAGGGCCAGGCCTGGGTCATGCGCCGGCGCACCCAGGCCGAGATGGACCAGCTCGTCGCCGCTTCCGGCTTCCGCAAGCTGGAACAGCGGATCGACGAATGGGGCATCTTTACCGTGTCGCTCGCCGAGCGGATGTGACCGAGGCGGTTGCCCTCGCCGCGCCGGATCCGGAGGCCCACCTGGGGCGCCGCGCCGCGGCATGGCTGTGCCTCCTCGGGCCGTTCTTCTTTGCCAGCTACGGCGCCGCCAACTGGCTCGCGGCGCAGCGCGCGCAGGTCGGTGCGATCGTCTTCGACTGGGAACAGGCGGTCCCGTTCGTGCCGTGGACGATCGTCCCGTACTGGTCGATCGACGGGTTCTACGCGCTGTCGCTGTTTGTCTGCACCAGCCGGGCCGAGCTCGACACCCATGCAAAACGGCTGCTCACGGTGCAGATCGGCGCGGTCGTATGTTTCATCCTGTTCCCGCTGCGCTTCAGCTTTGCCCGGCCCGAGACGAGCGGGCTCGACGGGTTTCTGTTCGCGGCGCTGACCAGCTTCGATAAGCCGTTCAACCAGGCGCCGTCGCTGCACATCGCGCTGCTCTGCGTCATCTGGGTGTTGTTTGCCCGGCACGTGCCGCGCTTCGTACTGTGGCCGATGCGGCTGTGGTTCGCGGTGCTCGCCGCCTCGGTATTGACCACCTACCAGCATCATTTCATCGACGTGCCGACCGGCGCGCTGTTGGGGTTTCTGTGTCTGTGGCTGTGGCCGGACGGGGCGGCGAGCCCCTTCGCCGGTGCGCGGCTGACCGGTGACCCCAGTCGCCTCCGGCTGGCCGCGCGTTACGCCGTCGGCGCCGCCGCGCTGGCCGTGCCGGGTTTTGTGTTCGGCGGGGCCGCGTTGTGGCTGCTGTGGCCGGCGCTCGCGTTGGCGATGGTCGCCGCGAACTACGCCGTTTTCGGCGCCGAGGGGTTTCAGAAGAGCCCGGACGGCCGGATGAGCCTCGCGGTATTCGTGCTGCTGTGACCGTATCTGTTCGGCGCCTGGATCAATTCGCGGGCATGGACGCGCCGCGACGCCGCGCCCGCCGCGATATGCGACGGCGTCTTTATCGGCCGCAACCCGTGGCCGCGCGCCGCCACAGGATTCGCCGCGGTCGTCGATCTGTGCGCCGAGCTGCCCGGCTCTCGGGGCTCGCATGCGATCCCGCTGCTCGACCTCGTGGCGCCGCCCCCCGAGCGGCTGGCCGCGGCCGTGGCGGCGATCGACGAGGAGCGTGCGCTGGGCCCGGTCCTGGTGTGCTGCGCCCTCGGCTATGGCCGCAGCGCCGCCGCGGCCGCGGCCTGGCTGGTCGCCACCGGGCGGGCCGCGACGCTCGACGAGGCGATCGCCGAGATCCGCCGGGCGCGGCCCCGCATCGTCCTCGATGATTCAGCCCGGGCGGCAATCGCGCAGGCCGCTAGGACCCGACGATGACCGCCGCCGGCCAGGGCGACCGCGACCTCGCCGCCATTGCCGCCGCCCTCCTCGATCAGGGCCGCCGGGCGGATGCGCTGTCGCGGCTGGTGACGGTCGCGGCCCTTTTCGCGCTGATGCTGTTGCCGACAATCCCGGGAAGGCCGCCGTTGCTGTTGCCCGCAGTGCTCGGGCCGGTCGCGCTCCTCGGGCTTGGCGAAGCATATCTGGCGATGCGGGTCGGGTTCGATGCCGCGCTCTTCCGCCGCCTCGCCGCACCGGCCGAGGCGCTCGATCTCGGCCGGCTCGACGAGGCCCTGCTGCGGCTGGGGCTGATCCCGCCGGCCAAGACCGGGAGGCCGATCGCCGAGCGCATCGCCGGCGCGCGCCGCCTGCTCCAGTGGCAAGGTCTGATGCTCGGCCTGCAGGCTGCGCTGATCCTCACTGGCGCCGGGTTTGCCGTGCTGCGCGGTCAGGGTGGCGGATGAGCGCGCGCCTCTTGGCCGGCGGCGTCACCGCGTTCGCCCGCCTGGTGACCGGGGTTCGCGGCAATTGGCAGGGCTGCCTGCCCGACCCGGCCCCGCGCATCTACTTCGCCAACCACCGCAGCCATGGCGATTTCGTCTTGATCTGGACGGTGTTGCCGCCGGCCTTGCGGCGCCGCACCCGGCCGGTCGCCGCCGCCGATTATTGGGGCAGTGGCCGGCTGCGCCGCTTTATCGGCGAGCGGGTGTTCGACGCGGTGCTGGTCCAGCGCGAAGGGGCGAGCCGCGACACCGATCCCGTGGCGCCGCTCGCCGCGGCGCTCGACGGCGGCGCTTCCTTGATCCTCTTTCCCGAAGGCACCCGCAACACGACAGCGGCGCCGCTCCTGCCGTTCAAGAGCGGGCTCTACCGCCTCGCCCGCGCGTGCCCGGGCGTCGAACTCGTGCCGGTGTGGATCGACAATCTGAACCGCGTCATGCCAAAAGGCGAATTCGTGCCGGTGCCGCTCCTCTGCACGGTCACCTTCGGCGCCCCCTTGGTGCTGGAGCCCGGCGAAGGCAGCATCCCGTTCCGCGAGCGCAGCCGGCAGGCGCTCCTGGCGCTCGCGCCCGAAGAAAGCCTCGACGGATGAGCGCCGGCGCCCAGACCCTGGCGCTGTTCGGCGGGATTTTCGCGATCCTCGTCGCTGCCTCCTTGGTCGGCTACACCCTCCAGCGTCGCTACGCCGGGGCCGGTGTCGGCAACAGCGCCGCGATCGAGAACCTCAACGCGCGGGTGCGGGCGTGGTGGGTCATGGTCGTCCTGCTCGGGCTCGCCTTCGCGCTTGGCAAGGCGGGCGTGATCCTCCTTTTTGCCTTCGCCTCGTTTGCCGGCCTGCGCGAGTTCCTCACCCTGACGACGACCCGGCGCGGCGACCACTGGGCCCTGGCGGCGGCCTTCTTCGTGGTGCTGCCGGTGCAGTACTACCTGATCTGGATCGAGTGGTACGGGCTCTATTCGATCTTCATTCCGGTCTATGTGTTTCTGCTGCTGCCGGTCATCGCGGCGTTGCGCGGCGATGCGACCCGGTTCATGGAGCGCATCGCCGAACTGCAATGGGGCCTGATGATCGCGGTGTTCTGCCTGTCGCATGTCCCGGCGCTGTTGACCCTGCCGATCCCGGGATTCGAGGCGCGCAGGCTGCTGCTCGTCGGGTTTTTCGTGTTCGTCGTGCAGGCGAGCGACGTCTTGCAGTATGTCTGGGGAAAGCTCTTCGGCCGCCACCCGATCGCGCCGCGCCTCTCGCCCTCGAAGACGGTCGAGGGCTTTCTCGGTGGGGTGCTCAGCGCCACCGCGCTCGGCGCCGCCTTATGGTGGCTGACGCCGTTTTCGCCGTGGCACGCCGCGCTGATGGCCCTCGTCATCACGCTGATGGGATTTTGCGGCGGGCTCGTGATGTCGGCGATAAAGCGCGACCGCGGGGTCAAGGATTGGGGCTGGATGATCGCCGGACACGGCGGCATGCTCGACCGGCTCGATTCGGTGATCTTCGCCGCCCCCGTATTCTTCCACCTGACCCGCTACTGGTGGACGCCGTGATAGGGCTGAAGACCGACGATGGGCGACGGGGTGGCGAGGACCCCGAATTCGCCAACAGCCCATTCTGTTTATCGGCACCAACGGAATAGGAACAGGGGACGCGCGTTTGCTATGCTGCCGGTGGCGATCCGGTGGCAACCGCGCTGCCCAACCGAGCCCCCGGCGCATTGAGTAGCTGATTATATTACATGGATGGGTGGCCGAGCGGTTGAAGGCACCGGTCTTGAAAACCGGCAGGGGCGCAAGTTCCTCGTGGGTTCGAATCCCACCCCATCCGCCAACCTCCCATTTCCGGCCGTCTCAGGCGAGCGGAAGCAGCAGGGCTTGACGATCCTGCGACGACGCGACATTGCGCGACCGGCTCCTGGCGCTATAGCGCGAACCGAAAAACCGCCGCAATCGGCTTGGCTTGGCAGTTCCCCAGCTCACGCCTACACTAGGCGCAGACCCTGCCGCGTCGACGAGGCAGCCATCCGGTGCAAAAAATGCGAACGGAGCGAATGCGCCGGTTCGAGATCGGGGCACAGGAAGCCGAGAACGGGCTGCGGCCATCCCATCCCGGCGCGGAGCCGCGCATTTCCGCGCTGAGCCAAAAGCTGGCGGCGCGGACATCGCTGTCCGCCGCCGAGCTCGACATCCTCGGCGCGCTTCAGGCGGAAACGCGAGCGGTTGCGACCAACCGCGACATCATTACCGAGGGCTACAAATATGGTGCGCTGTTTGTATTGCTCGAAGGCATCGCGATCCGCTACCGGGTATTGCACGACGGCCGCCGCCAGATCCTCAACATTGCGCTGCCCGGAGATTTCATCGGCTTTCCCGCGTGCTTCTTCGATACGGCGCTTTACTCGATCACCGCGCTGACCGACGCGGCCGTGTCGTCGATCCCGTTTGCCCGGCTGTTCCGGCTGTTCGAGGATCATCCGCGGGTCGGGGCGACGATCTTTTGGATATTTTCCTGCGAGGCGGCGATGTACGCCGAACGCTTGATCGATATCGGCCGACGATCGGCACTCGAGCGCGTTGCCCATTTCCTGCTTGAACTGCTGATCAGGTTGCGGGTCATTGGCCTCGCCGACGAGTGTTCGTTCCGCATGCCGCTGACCCAGGAGCTGATCGGCGACATCCTCGGTTTGACCAGCGTGCATGTCAGCCGGACATTGCGCCAGCTTCGCGCGGATGGTCTCGTCGTCATCGACGGGCAGCAGGTGACGATCAGCGATGTCGAAGGCCTCTCGGCCCTGGCCGATTTCGAGCGCACCTACCTCAATCATTTCCGGATGAGCGAGGCGCTGTTCCCCGAACCAGCGGCCCCGCAGATTTGAGCATCCGGCCAGCGCGGGCGTTCGGCCGGGCTTAATCTGGGTTAGCCACTCAGATCAAAGACAACAATGCCCGTCCGCGGTTATGGCTAGTTCAGGCAC
>DATCQF010000380.1:0-3909 GCA_036569735.1 Allostellaceae bacterium
TCTCTGAGCTGCGGGACCGGAATCTGACGGATCCCTTCGTCAACCTCTCCACCGCCGATTGGTGGATCCCGGCTTTCGCCGGGAATGCAGTTTGGGGTTGCTACACCGCCGGGCGCGAGCGGATCGCGTCGGGGATCTTGCGCGGGAGGAACTCGCCGTCGCTCGGCGCGGCGAGGAGGTTGCCGCCGTCGACGGCGATCTTGCCGCGCAGGATCGTCGTGCTGGGCCAGGCCGTCACCTCGTGGCCTTCCCACGGCGTGTAGTCGGTCTCGTGCAGATCCTCCTTGCGGATGACCCGCGGCTTCCTCGCATCGAGCAGCACGATATCGGCGTCCGAGCCGACCGCCAGCGCGCCCTTCCGCGGGTAGATCCCCATGATCTTCGCCGCGTTCGATGAAACGAGCCCGACGAAATCGGCGAGGCTGTAGCCGCGCTTCGTCACCATGTGCGTGTACATCAGCGCGACGCGCGGCTCGACCCCGGAATTGCCGCCTGTGGTGTCGTCGATGCGGCTCCCCTGCAGCTTGATCTTCAACGGACAGCACACCTCGTCGGTCGCGATCGCCTGGATCGCGCCGTGGTTGGTCGCCGCCCACAGCGCCTTCTGGTCCTCGGCGAATTTCAATGAGGGATAGGTGTGGAACACCTGCCCGCCGGGCCTTTTGTAATCCTCGGCGTTGTAGAGCATGTACTGGTGCAGGGTCTCGCCGTAGATCGGAAACCCCCGGGCGCGCGACGCGGCGATCGCGGCAACCCCGGTCGCGGCCGAGACATGCACCATGTACAAGGCCGCCCCCTCGACATTCTCGGCGAGCCGGATCACCCGGTTGAACGACAGATCCTCCGATAGCGTGTTGTGCACCTCGGCCAAATTCTCGAAGCCGGTGCGGTCCTCGCGGATCAGCTTTTCGTACATGTGCATGACGATGTCGTTGTCTTCGGAATGGATCGTCGCGAGGCCGCCGGCCTTCGCCATCACCTTCAGCACCTCCCAGATGTCGCCGAACTTGACCATGCGGCCCTGATTGAGCGGCCTGATGTCGGTGGTGAATATCTTCACCGTCGCATGGCCGGCCTGCACCGCTTCGGGCAAGGCGTCGAGCAGCGCCGGGGTCTGGGTGCCGCGCAGCATCAGGTGAAGCCCGTAATCGCAGTAGCAGTTGCCGGCAAATTCGCGCTGGCGCGCCTCGATCGACTGGCGCAGCGGCACTTCCGGCAGGCACAGCGCGAAATCGAGCAATGTCGTCGTGCCGCCATGCAGCGCGGCGCGGCTGACCACATCGGGCCCGGAGCTGAACACATCCGCGTTGCTGGGCCCGCCGACGATCGGCATCCCGGCATGGATATGCGGGTCGATCCCGCCGGGGATGACGATCTGCCCGGTGGCGTCGACGGTGCGCGCCGCGCCGATCGCAGCGAGGCTGCCGGGCGCCCCGATCGCGGCGATCCTGCCGCCGGAGACACCGATATCGGCGAGTTCGGTGGCCGCCGGCATCACCACGGTGCCGCCGGAGACGATCAGATCGAACATGGTGTCCTCCTCTATGACGCACGGCCTCACATCGCGGGCATCTCTTCCAGCAACCGCCCCAGGCCGGGGAGCTTCTCGTCGATCCCCATGATTTGAAGCATCGCCCAGAGCGCGGCTTGGTTGGTGCTGATGACGGGCTTGCCCACCGCGCTCTCCCAGCGAGGTATGAACGCCATGGTTGGAAGATTGCCGGCGGGAACGACGAAGACCTCGATCTCCGGCCGATCGGTCCGCGCGATGGCATCGCGCGCCTCATCCGGTCCGAGCGTCGGGTATATAATCGATTCGGCACCGGAAAAGCTTTCGAATGCGACAACTTCCAGCCCATACTTGTCGGTGTAATGGCGTGTCGCCAGTTCGAGCACAGGGATCGGATAGGGCGACACCAGGGCGATCCGCCGGGCGCCCAGTGCCCGCACCGCCAGACCGAGCGCCCTGGCCGAGGTGACGGCCGGAACACCGGCTGCGTCGCTCATGCGTTTGGTGATTTGCTCGTCATAGTCGTCGGCCGTCAGGCTTACGCCGGTCTGCGCCAGCGCCACCACTTCAACCTTGGCGCTGCCAAGCAGATGCGCCTGATAGCCGACATCGATGGGGATCTCCGCGCCCCTGCTGAGGAACGGTATTCGGGCGACATGGACCTGCAGCGTCGGCGGCAGCAGTCGGCCATACTCGATTTCGACAATGGTGTTGGTCGACGGCACGAGAACGCCAAAATGATGCATCAGGGTGGGCCTTTGCGCTGCCTGGTCGGATCCGCCCGATGCGCTGGTCACGCCTTCAACAACGCCGCCATGACCCGGTCGCGGGTCATTGGAAGATCCCGGATGCGGGCGCCCAATGCGTGGGCGACGGCGTTGCCGATCGCCGCGACGGTCGGGCCGCCGGAGGCTTCGCCGATGCCGAGCGGCGGGTTGTCGGAAACCGCGCCAACGAGGTCGGCGGTGATCTCGGGCACCTCGCTGAAGCGCAGCACCGGATAGGTCTCCCAGTCGCGCGAGCTGATCCCGGCGGTGTCGAGCCGGACGCCTTCCTTCAGGGCCCAGCTGAGCCCCTGGACGATGCCGCCTTCGAGCTGGTTCTTCGCGCCGTCCGGGTTGATGACGAGCCCGGCATCCGAGGCGCACCACACCCGCGTCACCCGCACGCTTTCGTCGACCTCGACCTCGGCAACGACAGCGGCGTAGGCGGCGATGTTCTTGTAGCGCGCGAAGGCGACCCCCCGACCGCGCCCATTGCCGCCTGGCAGGCCGGGCTGCCAGCCGCTCATCCGGGCGACATGCTCGACGACCGCGCGCGCGCGCGGATCGGCCAGCACCGACAGCCGGTAGGCCACCGGGTCCACCCCGGCCTCTTCAGCCAATTCGTCCATGAAGGATTCGATCGCGAACACGTTGAGGGTCGCGCCGAGCCCGCGCAAGGACGAGGTTCGCACCGGCGTCTCGGGGATCAGGTGATGGACGATGCGTTTTGCCGGGAAGGCGTAGAGCGGCTCGCCGTTGCGGGTGCCGGCCCCGGGCGCGTTCGATGATTCGGTGGCGGGCGGCGCCGGCGGCGGGTCGGGCAATGCCTCGGCGGCCAAGAGGTTGCCGCCGCCGCCCGGGCGGCTGCTGTGCCGTCCGCTCCAGATTTCGGTGGTCCAGTCGGAGGGACGCCCCGCCCCGTCGAGGGTGGCGCGCACCGTCGTCACCATCGCCGGGCTGACCGGCTCGAAGCCGAATTCCTCCTCGCGCCGCCAGCGCACCCGCACGGTCTCGCCCGGCCGGCGCATCGCGATGACCGCGGCATCGGCCGCCGCGTCGTCGGCGCCGTTATGGCCATAGCAGCCCGGCCCCTGCACATGCCGGACCGAGATCGCCGTGGGATCGAGCTTCAAGGTGCGGGCGAGCGCCGCCTTCAGCGGGTAGACCCCCTGGGTATGCGACCACACCTGGAGATGCCCGTCGCGATAGACCGCCATCGCGCAGGATGGCGCGATCGAGGCGTGGGCGATGTGCATCCGGGTGAAGGTGGCCTCGCGCCGGGTCGCCGCGGGCGCCGCGGCATCGGCCGGCGGCGCGCCGACGACCCGGTCGAGCGAGGGCTGCTGCAACAGCCAGCGCGCCTCCTCCTGCGCCGGGTTGATCGGGTCGACCCCGTCCCACGCGACATGACCGGGCGCGACGGCGGCGACCGCCTCGACGATTGTTTCGTCGGCGCCGAGGATCGCCAGGAAATTGCCGTCGCGCAGGATCTCGATCGGGGCTTTGGCGGCGCGTCGGATGGCCGCGTCGTCGACGCTGGCGATCGTGGCGCCGCGGCGCGGCTGGCGCACCACCCGGGCATGCACCATGCCGTCCGTCGCCATGTCGTGCATGAAAACCGGCTCGCCGAACACC
>DATCQF010000381.1:0-6520 GCA_036569735.1 Allostellaceae bacterium
CCCACCGATCCGCTCGCGAGACGGTTGCAACGTGGATCCCGGCTTTCGCCGGGAATGCGCTTTTGGTCAAAGACAGAACCGTTGACGGCCGCAGCGCCCCCTCTTACCTTCCGCGTCATGGTTTCGTTCATCGCCCGCACCCTACGACGGCGACGCCGCGCCAGCGGCGGGGCTCTCGTGTTGTGCGCGAGGCATGCTGCCGGTCATCGCAGGGGCTTATTCGAGCCGCGCTGACCCGCATTGCCGATGGCACAGGCCAGGACCCCGCCGGTTCGCCCCCGGTGGGTTTTTTTTGCCGGCAAGGGGTTTTTGTTGAAGGAGCATAGGATGGCGAGCAACAAGCCCAGCGTGTTCATCGACGGCGAGGCCGGCACGACGGGCCTTGGCATCGCCGCGCGGCTCCAGGCGCTGCCGGAGGTCGCGTTGCGCAGCCTCCCGACGGCGCAGCGGAAGGATGTCACGGCGCGGCGCGACATGATGGCCGAGGTCGATCTCGTCATCCTGTGCCTGCCGGACGAGGCGGCGCGCGAGGCGGTGGTGCTGGCCGACGGGCTCGGGCCGGACATGCCCAAGCTGCTCGACGCCAGCACCGCGCATCGGGTCGACCCGCAATGGACCTACGGATTTCCCGAGATGATGCCGGGCCAGACCGAACGCATCGCCGCTTCCCCCAAGGTCAGCAACCCCGGGTGCTATCCCACCGGCGCGATCGGGCTCCTGCGCCCGCTGGTCGAAGCCGGCCTCATCCCGCGCGATTATCCGATCACGATCAACGCGGTCAGCGGCTATACCGGCGGTGGCCGGGGGATGATCGAGGCGCACGGTCGGGACGGCGACCCGGCCTTCGAGCTCTACGGCCTCGGGCTCGAGCACAAGCACGTGCCGGAGACCCAGCTTTACGCCGGGCTGTCGCGCCGTCCGATCTTCGTGCCGTCGGTCGGGCATTTCCGCCAGGGCATGCTGGTATCGGTGCCACTCCATCTCGACACGCTGCCGGGCAAGCCCCGCGGCGCCGATCTCCACGACGCGCTCGCCGCATTCTACCAGGGCTGCGACCATGTCCGGGTGGTCGAGCCGGCTTCCGGCGGCAAGCTGGAGCCCGAGGCGCTCAACGACACCAACCGGCTGGAACTCAGCGTCCATGCCAACGAGGCGCGGCGCCAGGCGGTCCTGGTGGCGCGGCTCGACAATCTCGGCAAGGGCGCGTCCGGCGCCGCGGTGCAGAATTTGAGCCTGATGCTCGGGCTGTAGGATCATCCGCGATGCACCGGCGCGACCTCTTGCTCGGTGTTGCCGCCCTCGCCTCGCCGTTACTTCGGAGCAGCAACGCCATGGCCTCCCCAGCGATGATCAGCCGCCCGATCCCGTCGACCGGCGAAGCGATGCCGGTGATCGGGCTCGGCACCTCGCAGACCTTCGACGTGGGCGGCGGCGGCGCGGATCGCCAGCCGCTGCGCGAGGTGTTGCGCCTGATGCTCGACGGCGGCGGAAAGTTGATCGATACCTCGCCCATGTACGGCCGCGCGGAGGCGGTGACCGGCGATCTCGTCGCCGAGACGGCGGTGCGGCCGCGCGTCTTTCTCGCCACCAAGGTATGGACCAGCGGGCGCGGGGCGGGGCTCGCGCAGATGCAGCGTTCGGCCGATTTGCTGAAGAGCCCGGTCATCGACCTGATGCAGATCCATAATCTGCTCGACTGGCGCACCCATCTCGCCACCCTGCGGGCGCTGAAGGCGGACGGGAAAATCCGCTACATCGGCATCACCCATTACACCACCGGGTCGCTCTCCGAACTCGCCCGCATCCTGGCGAGCGAGCCCGGCATCGATTTCGTGCAATGCGCCTATTCCCTGGGGACGCGCGCCGCGGAGACCGCGCTCTTGCCGGTCGCCGCCGAGCGCAAGGTCGCCGTCATCGTCAACCGGCCGTTCGAGGACGGCGGCATGTTCCGCCGGGTGCGCGGCCGGGCCTTGCCCGAATGGGCCGGCGAGTTCGACTGCGCCAGCTGGGCGCAACTTTTCCTCAAATACATCATCGCCGAGCCCGCCGTGACCTGCGCGATCCCGGCGACGAGCAATCCAAAGCACATGGAAGACGATCTGAAGGCCGGCACCGGCCGCCTCCCCGACGCAAAGCAGCGCCAGCAGATCCGGCGGATGTGGGATGCGCTGTGAACGCCGCCGCTTGCCCCTAACGGGGTCTCACACAACGCCGATCCGGGCCAGGGAACCCCTGTCGCGCGCCAGGCCGAATATCTTTTCGACCAGGTCGGTACCACCGTGGTCGTGATAGAGAACCTGCAGGAAGGCAAGGGTATCGCGGGCGGGACCGATAAAATCCCATTCGCATTTCTCGAAACTGTTGCGTTCGAGGTCGGGGAGCGCCAGCGCGCTGAATTGCAGGCGGCAACGCACGAAGCTGCAACCGTGGAAGGTTCCTCCGTCGAGCGTGATCGTCAGGTCCTCGTATTTCTGGTTGAGCGCGATCATCGGATACCTTTTCCTCGACATGCATTTGCCATAGCGCCCGCTGGGGACGGCAACCTGGCCGGAGATTGGACCCGGATCGGGTAATTCAGCGCTGATCTGGATCAATTCAACTAGAGCGGAACGGCAGCGGGCCCGGCTGGTTCCGCGGTCCCAACGGCAGCTACCGCGGCGAACAGCTGCTCGACCTCGGCGCGGCCGAGGTTGCGGGTGATGAAGACGAGGCGCGAGCGGCGGTCGCCATCGGGCCAGTCTTCGAGTTCGACCGGGCGGTGCGCGACGTGCTGGACCGCGTGGACGACGACCGGGCCGCGGCAGCCCTCGACGGCGACGAGGCCCTTGATCCGCAATAAATCGGGGCCGCGCAATGCGGTCAAGACCGCCATCGTCTGCTCGAACACCGGCCACGGCAGCTTGCTTTCGAAAAACAGCGCGAAGCTGTCGATCCCATGCGAATGGTCATGCTCGTGATCATGCACGTGAGGGGTGGGCCGGACCGCCAGGTCGAGCCCTTCGTCGAGCAGAAAGCCGGGGTCGACGACGCCATGGTCCGCGGTCGCCAGCGGCGCGGCGGTCAATTCCCGGAGGCGCCCGGTCAGCGCCGCGACCATCGCCGGATCGGTGAGGTCGGTCTTCGTAAGGACGATGCGGTCGGCGAGCGCGACCTGCTGGCGCGCCTCGGGCATTCCTTCGAGATTGCCCGCGCCGCCCGGCGCATCGACCACGGTGACCAGCGACTGCAGGTGAAAGACATCGCCGAGCGCGCGGTCGCTGGCAAAGGTCTGCAGCACCGGGCCGGGATCGGCGAGCCCGCTGGTTTCGATGACGATTCGCTGAAAGCTCGGCACCGCGCCACGGGCGCGGTCGGCGAAGAGCGTGCGCAGGCTTTCCTGGAGGTCGGTGCGCACCGCGCAGCACACGCAGCCGTTGCCGAGCAGCACCGTCGCATCGCTCGAGGCGCGCAACAGGGCATGGTCGATCCCGACTTCGCCATATTCGTTGATGACCAGCGCGGTGTTGGCGCCCTCGGGCGTCGCGAGCAGCGCGCGGATCAGCGTCGTCTTGCCGGCGCCGAGAAACCCGGTAACCACCGTGACCGGGATGCGCGCGCCGCGCGGCCGGCGCTGGCGCCGCCCGAACGGGGTCGGGTCGGCGCCGGCGAAGAGATCGGCGAAACCGCTCTCAGAACCAGACATCAGGATGGATCAGCGCCGTACGTCCTTCGAGACACACCCCTGCGGGGTGCTCCTCAGGATGAGGTTTTCTATTAATATTATCATGAGGTTAACCTCATCCTGAGGAGCGGCCATCGGCCGCGTCTCGAAGGACGCACGGAGCCCGCTCAGAAATCCATTTCGAGCGCATAAAGCCCGCCGACATGGCGGTCGACGGCGAAGACGATGCCGCGGTCGTCGACAAAGACGTCGTTGATCTGGCAGGCCCCGGTCGGCGCGCCCTCGACCTTCGGCACGAAATAGGCGACTTCGGCCGGCTGGTAGGGGTTGGAGGTGTCGTAGGCCCTGAGGCCGCCGTTGAAGAAGGTGCCGAAGACGATCTTGTCCGACTTCCAGCAGCCTTCCTTGGGCAGGTTCTCCCACAGATTGTGCGCCCCGAAACGGCCGCCGCGACGCGAAAAGGTCTCGACCGGCGGCAACGGGCAGGTCGCGATCGGCACCGGGTTCTCCTCGGTCCTGATGTCGACGATCCATACCAGCTTTGGCCAGTCCGCGCCGTCATTGCGGGTGCATTCGTCGCTGACAATCAACAGGTTGCGGTCGAAGAACGGCACCACGGTATGGGTGAAGCCGACATTGGGCGGGTGGTAGTCCCAGCGCGAGATCATCTTGGGATGCGCCTTGTCGGCGATGTCGAGGATGATCATGCCGCCGTCGATATAGCCCATGTAGACCCGGTCGGGCCGCTCGGGATAGACGTTGGTGTTGTGCGGGCGGAACCCGGTATCGGTGCCCGCGGGATGACGCTTCAGCGGCGCCACGTTGTCGCCGACTTGCTGCCCCGGCAGCCACCAGCGGCCGATCTCGGTGGGTTTTGACGGGTTGCGCACGTCGATCGAGCGGTAGAACTGGTCGTCGTTGGGGTGCGAGGGGCGGAAATCGGGGGCGCCCGAACTCATGTGGATGGTCTCGCCGTCGGCGAACCACAGCTGGTGGACACCGCGCGATTCCGGCCCGGAGCAATCGAAAAAGCTTATGAGCTTCGGGTTTTCCGGGGTCGAGATGTCGAACAGCTCGAACCCGGCGGGCTGCTGTCCCGGGCGCTGGGTCTGGTAGGCGACGGCGAGGATGTCGCCGACGGTTTCGAGCGAATTGGAGCGCATGTGCGATTGCGGCAGATCGCGGCGGGCGACGATTTTCGGCGCGCGCGGATCGCTGACGTCGACCGCGGTGAAATTTTTCGGCGCGCTCTCATGGGCGAGCCACAGGATGCGGCGGCCGTCCTTGGCGAGCTGCATCGACATGCCCTCGCCCATTCCGCCAAAGCCGTCGAGCGTGTTATGCGCCAGCAGCTTGAAATTCCACATCATCGTGTCCGTTGACTGATTCGTTGCGCCTTGGGGGCTCGTCGCGCTCTGGGTCATTGCGGCCTCTACACTAGGTTGGTGAGGTAATCGTCGGGGCTCGACTTGATCGCGTCCTCGATCGGGCTTTTGGTCAGAAGCGCGAAGGCACGCACGGTGGCCTGCGCCACCCGCCAGACGGCATCGCCCGCATTGTCGGCGCGCACCGTCACCGAGCCGTCGCCGTCGCCGTCGCCGTCGCCGTCGCCGTCGCCGTCGCCGTCGCCGCCCCCGTCGCCGGTGGTATCGACAACCCCGACGAGCCAGACCGGCCCGACATGCTGGGTCGCCTCGAGCGCGATGACCCGGCCCGGGAAATTGAGCCGGGCGAAGCCGTCGCGGGGCCGCGATATTTCGATGCGGTAGTGCATGAGCGCAACGATACCCATTGCGACGGCGCAAAGTCCACCGGGCCGGCGCAAGGCCATTCGCGACGCCGTTTCGCCGCGGCCCCGGCCGCGCTATCCTCGGTGCAGGGCGCATCGCCCAAAGCGCAAGGCAGAAGCGAGAAGGAGACAGGCCGATGGCGTCGTTCCCGCTGGTCTCGGCTACCGGCATGCTCGGCTCGGGCTATCGCGAAGACTCGCTCGACAAGGCGATCGAATTGGGCGCCCGGATGATCGGGTGCGACGCCGGCAGCACCGATCCCGGGCCCGGCCCCCTCGCCACCGGCACCTGCATGTTCTCCAAGGCCGCGGTCAAGCGCGATACCGAGATCATGGTGAGCCGCGCGGTCGCGGCCAACATCCCCTTGGTCATCGGCTCGGCCGGCACCTCGGGCTCGGATGCCGGGCTCCTCTGGATGCGCGACATCGTGCGTGAGATCGCAGCTGAGCGCGGCCTCCACTTCAAGCTGGCGGCGATCCACTCCGAAGTCGCGAAGGAGACCGTCCGCGAGCATCTGCGCGCCGGCAAGGCGCGGGCCCTGCCGCCATCGGCGCCGCTCGCCGAGGCGGATATCGACGCGGCGCTGCACATCGTCGCGATGATGGGGGTCGAGCCGATCCAGGCGGCGGTCGCTTCCGGGGCGCAGATCGTCGTCGCCGGACGCAGCAGCGACACCTCGGTCTTCGCCGCGCTGCCGCTCGCCGCCGGCTTTGCCCCGGCAGTCGTCTGGCACATGGCCAAGATCCTCGAATGCGGCGCCGCCGCGGTCGCCCACCGCCTCGCCCCCGACAGCATGATGGCGGTGGTGCATGACAATGCGTTCGACGTCTTTCCGCTGCGCGAGGATTACCGCTGCACCCCGCAAAGCGTCGCCTCGCACACGCTTTACGAGAACGCCGACCCGTTCGATTTGCGGGAACCCTCGGGCACCCTCGATACGCGGGAAGCGCGCTACGAGGCGATCTCGGAGCGGGCGGTGCGGGTCAGCGGCTCGCGCTTCACCCCCGCCTCCGAATATACGATCAAGCTCGAAGGGGTGCGCCAGGGCGGCTATTCAACGATCCTGATG
>DATCQF010000382.1:0-2254 GCA_036569735.1 Allostellaceae bacterium
GCCATAAGGGATGCGCCAGGCTCGTCGCCACGTCGTTTTCCCCGGCCTGCCAGCGGCGCAGCACCGAATCCGAGGAGAAATCCGCGATCTTGCCGGCGAGCCCGTCGGCACTGCCCTCATGCACGAGGTGGAGGATCGTCATCGTTGCCTCGCTCGCTTCGGCGAGGCATTTCCTGATGTCGGTATCGCCGCGCAGGCCCGGCGGCACGCGTTCGCCCAACAGCGCGATCATCCGGCGCAGATCGTGATTGCGCCGCAGCGCCGCGATCTCGCGCGCCGAGCGGCTGGCCCCGCCGCGCCCGCCCGGGACCGGATCGTAACCGTCGACCACCAGGCACAGCGTGTCGGCTGGGCGCGCCTCGTCGAGCGCGGCAACCGAAACCGCGCTTCCGCCATAACGCTGATTGTCGATCAGGGTCGGTGGCAGCCCCGGCAGCGCCGTGCTGGCCAGCACATGGTCGGGCCCCAGGACGTGGCGGTCGTTGTCGAAATAGGTCTCCGCTCCGGTCACCAGGTTGACCGCGCCGAGCACGATCCGCACGGCGCCCGAATTGACCCGCCCGAAATCGACCGCCGCTTCCAGCAGCTCGCGCAGCTCGCCCGGCCGGATGACGGGCCGGTCGCGCGCCGCACCCTCCACCCAGTCGCGCCGGCCCGGGAGGTGGCCCGGGATGCTCCCGGCCAGCCAGTGACGCAGTTTGCCGCGGACCCCGCGCCCGCTGCGTGCCGTGACGCGCCGGCTCAACTCCTGCCAGAACTGGCGAAGCCGGAAGATGCGTTCATGCGGCAGGTTGCCGGCGATGATCGCGGCGTTGACCGCGCCGATCGCGGTGCCGGCGATCCAGTTGGGCCGGACGCCGCAATTCTCGAGCGCCGCATAGGCGCCCGCCTGGTACGCGCCGAGTGCGCCGCCACCCGACAGCACCAGCGCGATCCGGTCGAAACGGGCCAAGCTCTTGTCGGATCGCGCGCGCGCCAAACTTCGCTCCTGCGTCCCACCGGCGGTCGCACACCACGACAAGCGGCAGCGTTGCTTCACCGGTGCCCGGCAACCTCGGGGCAAGAGAGACACACGGTGCTCACCCGCATCATAAGAGGTCGCGGTCGAGCGTCCAGTGGCGAAACGCGCGGTCGGCTATTTCTGTTCGGGGCTTGACACGGCCGGAACGGATGCGAGGAAAACGGCGATCGCCCGGCGGTCTTCCTCGCTGAGCCGCGCGGTGTTCTTGACGATCTCGGCCATGCTGCCGCGGACGTCGTCGAAATCCGGCGTTTTGCCGTCGGTCAGCACGCCGATGATGTCGTCCCCGGTCCAGTTGCCGATCCCGGTTTTGCGGTCGGGCGTGATGTTCGGGACCTTCTCGGGCTTCCAGGCGGGCGACCCGGCCGGCGCGCCGGCGAGGAAGCGGTCGGGATCGGGCGCGCCGAACAGCATGCGCGGGGTGTGGCAGTCGCCGCAGCGGCCGAGCGAATGAACGAGATAGGCGCCGCGGTTCCATACCGGGTCCTTGTCCGGGTCGGGTTGCCAGGGTCCCGCCAGCGGCGTCAGGGCAACCCCGATCGCGGCCCGGGCGCGGGCGAGGAGCGCGGTCGAGCCGGCGCCCTTAAGAGCGGGGCGCGACACCGCCGGCAGGCTGTCGAGAAAAGCCTTCAGGTCACCCAGATCGCGTGTCGTCAGCCGGTTGTAAAACGGAAACGGAAACGCCGGGATATAATGCGAATCGTCCGGCGCCACCCCCCAGCGCAACGCGCGGGTGAAATCGGCGGCACTCCAGCGGCCGATCCCGGTCGTCCGGTCGGGAGTGAGGTTTGGCGTCGTGATGATGCCGAAAGCGGTCGCCATCTCGCGCCCGCCGGAGTAGGGCGGCCCGCCGCCTCTCGCATCGGTGTGGCATTGATCGCAGCCGGCCGCCGCCGCGAGATAGGCGCCGCGCGCTGTCGCATCCGGGTCCGCGGCGGTCGCGGCTGGGGCCGGGATAGAAGCGGCAACCACTGTTGCCAGTAAGTAGCCAGCCCTCGCTGCCCACCGAATGCAGGAACCCCGCGGAATCCGGGAATCCAGGGCGGCGGTGCCTGGAGGTGGCTTCGCGTTCACGCTGTTTTAACTCTCGCTCTGCGGCAAAGTGTCCGTTAGGATTCCGCGAGTGCATAGGCAACTGCGGGGAATCGCCGCCATGAACGCTCTCACTTGGACGTACGGGTGGCTTCCCGCGCCGCGTGGGCCCTCGCCGCCGTGAGCGTGCCGTATTTCATC
>DATCQF010000383.1:0-1690 GCA_036569735.1 Allostellaceae bacterium
CATCAAGGGGGAGGGAGTGAGCAGGCCAAATGCGATTGCCCGGGTCCTCCCCCGCGAGACGCCAAGCGGGGGAGGGTCGCATTCAGTGGCACTCGGCGCCAGTTTTTTGACACCGCCGCGCTGTCGCGCGGGCATAGTGGCTTGTTCTCATTTAAATAAAATTGAAAATAACGCCGAAGTGAAACGCCCCGCCGGCGATGAGTTTCAAAGTTAATGTAAGATTAACCACTATGGCGTCGAATCGCCGGCATCGCGGGTGCCGCAAGACCTTGGGAGCCGGCAGATCAGGTATGACCGCAGCGCTTGACAGGTCCTTTGACTGGGCGGCCCGGTTTGTCGCCGATGTCCCGGCCGCCGCGGCATTATTCGACCGCGATCTGCGCTATGTCGCGGCGAGCCCGGCGTGGATCGCGGCTTTCGGGCTGGGTCGCGCAAAATTCTCCGGCCGCCGCCACGGCGAGCTTTGCCAGGCCGGCCGAGCGGCGCTCGAAGAGGTGCAGCGGCGCGGCCTGGCCGGCGAACCCGTCGAGGATCACCGCATCGCCGACGATAAACCGGCATCCGGGCCGGCACCCGGGCCGGCACCAGGATCAATGCTCGGCGCGCGACCGCATTACGACTCCGACAGCGTCATTACCGGGGTGATCGTGGGGCTGCGCGAAGCCCATGCGCCGGGCGTCATGGAGGCGGTGCCGGCGGTGCCGGACCGGCTGACCGGGCTCGCCGAACGCGATGAATTTACCCGGCGCCTGCGCGCGGTTCTGGGACCTCCGGATGCGGCTGCTGCGGACTGGGAACACCAGGGCGTCGTCGTCCTCGCGGTCAATCTCGACAGCTTCCGCAACCTCAACAACCTGCACGGTTTCGGGATCGGCGACGAGGTCCTGAAAATCATCGGGGAGCGGCTGGTTTCGGGCACCCGGTCGAGGCATCTGGACGAGGAGGACGAGGCCGCGCGCGGGAGGGACCTGGTCGCCCGGCTCGGCGCCGATGAATTCGGCATCATTTGCGGCCCTCCGGCGCTCGCGCCCCTGGAGGCCGAGGCCTTCGCCACCCGGCTGCTGCGCATGGTGCAGAACCCGATCGCCATCGGCGCGCAGTCGTTTCGGCTGACCGCCAGCATCGGCTTGATGACGACCACCCCGGCTCATCAGGGGGCCGACGACGCGTTGCGCGATCTCGATCTCGCCTTGCAGCAGGCAAAAGCGCTGGGACCGGGCAAGGTGAGCGCCTGGGAGCCTGGGCTGACCCGGGCGGCGACCCGGCGCTATTTGCTGGCCGAGCAGTTGCGCCAGGCTTTCGACAACGCCGAATTGGCGCTGCACTACCAGCCGATCCTGCGGCTCGGCGACAATTTGATGGTCGGCGCGGAGGCGCTGTTGCGGTGGAACCATCCGAGCGAGGGGCTGGTTTCCTCCGCGGCCTTCCTCCCGATCCTCGAGGAAACCGGTTTGATCGTCGAAGTCGGCGCCTGGGTCATTCGGGAGGCGGTGCGCCAGGTCGAATCATGGCGCATGCTCTATGGAAGGGACATCATCGACTGGATCAGCGTCAACCTCTCGGCACGGCAGTTCAACGATCCCGCGCCGCTGCTGACGAGCTTGCGCGGGATTTATGATTCCGGCTTCTCGGTGCACCGTCTGAAGTTCGAGATCACCGAGACCGCCTTTATGCGCAATCTGGACGTCAC
>DATCQF010000384.1:0-3460 GCA_036569735.1 Allostellaceae bacterium
TTCGATCGGGACGGGTCCACCCTGGGCGCGCTGGCCAGTCTCGGTTGGGTGGTGCTCGCGGCCGCTATCGCGCTGCTCGCCGAAAAAGCGGCATCGCGCGGGCTCAGCCGCAATCTGCGGCGCGCCATGCGGGCCCGGCCCGGCGGTCCGACGCTGATCGGCCTCTTGTTGCTGCTCTTGTGCGATGTCGTCGGGGTAGCGGTCTTTGTCGCCGTCTTTTCCTATAGCCGCCGCCATTGGCTGATGTCCGCCGGGGTCACGATGACCCTTGGGCTGTTCGCGACCGAGGTATTGATCCGTTGGCGCCTCGCGTCACTGGTGGTCGGCGCCATGCTGCGTCCGAGGGAACCCGTTGCCCGGCTGATCGAGGTTTCCGACGACGAGGCGAGCCGCCTCACGCGGTTTCTCTCCGGCGTCATTCTGGCGATTGTCGCGCTGATCGGCTTCGGCCGCTTCGGGCTTGCGGACGAGGACAGCGGCGCGCCCCATGTCATCGGGCTGATGGTCGCCGCGATCGTGTGCGCGCTTGACGCTTTGATCGTGTTTCGCGCGCGCGGCGTCGCCGAGGCGCTGATCCGTGGCCATCGCAGCGACGGCATCATCGCCGTGTTTCGCGCCGGGCTCGCGCGCGCCTGGCTGCCGATCGGCCTGACGCTGGTCGGCGGGCTCGTGGTGTTTTTCGTGTTCGGCCTGTCGCTCGGACTGTTGTCCTACTATCACGCCGCCGTCTCGACCCTGGCGGTGCTGTTCGTCCTGCTCTTCCTCGAAAAGCTGACCGAGCGGGGCTGGCACGATTCCGATCCGGCGATCGCCCGGCCCGCCGGCGGGATCGACCGGCTGGCGGCGCGAACCTTCCACCATATTCTGCGGGCGGTCGCTCTGTTGATCGCGGTGCTGACGCTCGCGTGGATCTGGATCGACGCGATCGAACTGACAGCTGCCGAAGCGGCCCGGGCGATGCAGTCGGCCGCGGCGGCGGCCGGCACGGTGCTGGTCGCCTATATCGCCTGGGAGCTGGCTCGGCTGGCGATCGACCGGCATCTGCAGGATGTCGGCGGCGGGCCAAGGCTGCCGGGCGCCGACGATGAGGACGAGACGGGGCCGGGCTCGCGACTGCAGACCATGCTGCCGATGCTGCGCGTGGCGTTCGGGGTGGTGATTGCCGTGCTGGCGACGCTGATCGTGCTGTCGCGCCTCGGCGTCGACACGGCGCCCTTGATCGCCGGCGCCGGGGTATTCGGCCTCGCGGTCTCGTTCGGCGCGCAATCCCTGGTGCGGGACATCATTTCCGGCCTGTTCTATATGTGGGACGATGCGTTCCGCGTCGGCGAATACATCGATACCGGCCGGCTCAAGGGCACCGTCGAGGCACTCGGCATCCGATCGGTCAAACTGCGCCACCACAACGGCCCCTTGCACACGATCCCCTATGGCCAGCTCGGTGCGGTGACCAATCAAAGCCGCGACTTTGCCACGATCAAGTTCAACCTGCGGCTCGAGCCCGGCACCGATATCGAAGTGGTCCGCAAGGCGGCAAAGCAGATTGGCCTGGCGATGCAGGAAGACCCCGAAATTGCCGCCGAAGTCATGCTGCCGCTCAAAATGCAGGGCATCGCCGACGTCGCCGACACCGCGGTCGTCGTGCGCTTCAAATTCACCGCGCGCCCGGTAAAGCCGAGCTGGGTGCAGCGCGAATACCTGAAGCGCATGTACCGCGTGTTCGCCGAAAAGGGGATTGCGTTCGCCTCGGGCGCCCTGACCCTGCAGAGCGCGCCGCCGAAGACGATCCCAAGCCGGGCGCCCGAGGGTGACCCGGCGACGTTGATGATCGCCGAGGCGATGGCTGCTCCGGAAGCCTTGCCGCCGCCGAGCCGCGTTGCCTGAGACGGAGCGAGCAATGCAAACCGTGTTTGAACGCGACGACGTCAGATATTTAAGATGGAAAGATGAGCACCCCAACGGATACGTCCTTAACTTGCTCGGTACCTATACAATGCTACACAGTAGCTCATGCTATGAGACTAAGAAGTTGTCGTATAATGCTGGGAAAATTAATCCGCTGACAGGCCGGTATATCAAGGTATGTGGCGATAATGTAGACGAGCTGATTTTATGGATGGAACGCAATCACGCGGGCGTAGAGATGCGACGCTGCAAGAAGTGCTGAGAATTGTATGCGGTCAAGTGCGGCAATGCGGAGGAATTCGAATGGAAATCGGGGTTTTCTATTTTCCGGTCGATTACGGCATCAACATCGCCGAGCTGGCGGCGGCACTCGAGGAGCGCGGCTTTGAGTCGCTGTTCGTGCCGGAACACACCCACATCCCGGTCAGCCGCAAGAGCCCGTTCCCCAGCGGCGGAGAGATGCCGCGGCGCTATGCCCATACCCACGACCCGTTCGTTGCCCTCTCGTTTGCGGCGGCGGCGACCAAGAAGCTCCTGCTCGGCACCGGCATCTGCCTCATTCCCGAGCGCGATCCGATCGTCACCGCGAAATGCGTCGCCAGCCTCGACCAATTGTCGGGCGGCCGCGTCGTCTTCGGGATCGGCGGCGGGTGGAATGTCGAGGAGATGGAAAACCACGGCGCCCGCTACAGCACCCGGTTCAAGCTGATGGGCGAGCGCATCCTCGCGATGAAGGCGCTGTGGACCATGGACGAGGCGGAATACCACGGCGAGATGGTCGATTTCGATCCTGTCTGGTCCTATCCGAAGCCGGCCCAGCGCCCGCACCCGCCGATCCTCCTCGGCGGCGAGACCGATTACACCCTGAAGCGCGTCGTCGACTATTGCGACGGCTGGTTTCCGCGCCCGGGCCGCGGCTTCGAGATCAGAGCGCAACTCGAACGCCTGCACCAGATGGCCGACAAGGCCGGGCGCGACCGGCGCACGCTGTCGACATCGGTGTTTCGCGCGCCGGCCGACAAGGCGGCGCTGAAGGAATACGAGGAGGCTGGGATCGATCGCGCCGTTCTCGAAATCCCCGATCAGAGCCGCGACGAGATCCTGCGCGTTCTCGACAGCTACGCGCCGCTCCTGGCCTGACCCCGACCGTCATTGCGAGGAGCGGAGCGACGCGGCAATCCCGATGGGTTGAGCACACCCTGCCCGAGATTGCGTCGCTCCGCTCGCAATGACATCCTGGGAACATTCGACCGGGGGTAAGGGAGAACACCAATGCGCATCAGCATTCTGGACGATTATCAAGGGGTTGCCCTCGACATGGCGGATTGGTCGAGGCTGCGGGCGCGCGGGGTCGAGATCGCGGTCGAGCGCCACCCCTTTGCCGATGAGGACGACGTCGTGCGCTCGCTCGCCGACTCGGAGATCGTCGCGGCGATGCGCGAGCGCACGGCGTTCCCCAAACGCGTCGTCGACCGGCTGCCCAAGCTGAAACTCCTGATCACGACGGGCATGCGCAACGCGTCCTTCGACATGGGCGCGTTGAAGGAGCGCGGGG
>DATCQF010000385.1:0-15753 GCA_036569735.1 Allostellaceae bacterium
CTTCGTCGAGATGCTGCGCCGGATAGTCGGAATGAGCCAGGGCATTGCGGCCGCGAGCGAGGGTGCGCTGCCGCCCATCGAGACACTCGACGGGTTTGGCCGGCTGCAGCATGCGCCGCCCACCGCCCGGCCGATTTCCGGCGCGGAGATCGCGGCGGCGAAACCGTCGCCGCGGCATCCGCCGGGGTTCTACGGCACCGCCGATGCCCGGCGCGCGCTCAACCTGTCGACCGCGATCGGCGAGCTCGTTCCCATCGGCGAATTGCCGGCCGGAACCGCGCGCGAGACATTTGCCAAAAGCACCGAAGTCGATATCCGTCCGCCGCTGCTGACGGCCGCCTTCCTGCTGGTTCTCCTCGACCTGTTGATCGCCTATGCGCTGCGCGGCCTGTTGCGGTTGCGGCCCGCCGGCGTGGCGGCCGGAATTGGCCTCGCGGCGATCCTCCTGCCGCAAGCGGCCCGGGCCGACGACGGCTTTGTCGTGCGGGCGACCTCCGAGCTGCACCTGGCCTACATCCAGACCGGGGACGATGCGATCGATAGGGTGAGCCGCGCCGGCCTCGTCGGGCTCATTGCGATGCTCAACCGGCGCACCGCGGTCGAGACATCGGAGCCGCTGGCGGTCAATATCGAAAGCGACGAATTGATCTTCTTCCCGCTGCTCTACTGGCCGGTGACGGCGGAGCAGGCGGCGCCCTCGCCGCGCGCGGCCGAGCGCATCAACCGTTATCTCCAGACCGGCGGCACGATCCTGTTCGACACCCGGGATTCGGGCACGCAGACCCCGGGGGCGTTTGGCGGCGGCGCCTCATCGCAAGCCCAGCTGCGCCGCCTCGTCGCCGGGGTCAAGATCCCGCCCTTGGTTCCGGTACCCCCGGACCACGTGCTGACCAAATCGTTCTACCTGCTGCACGAGTTTCCCGGCCGCTGGAACGGCGGCCAGGTGTGGATCGAGCCGCTCGAGGACCGCATCAACGACGGGGTGGCGAGCGTCATCGTCGGCGGCAACGACTGGGCCGGCGCCTGGGCGGTCGACGACCAGGGCCGGCCGGCGTTCCCCTGCGTTCCGGGCGGCGAGCCGCAGCGCGAGATGGCGATGCGCTTCGGGGTCAACCTCGTCATGTACGTGCTGACCGGCAACTACA
This sequence comes from Allostellaceae bacterium, assembly GCA_036569735.1. GTDB lineage: Bacteria > Pseudomonadota > Alphaproteobacteria > ATCC43930 > CGMCC-115725 > DATARH01. The sequence goes on from DATCQF010000385.1 coordinate 1,146, forward strand.
AGACCGATCAGGTGCACGTCCCGGCCATCCTCGAACGGCTCGGCCAATGAGAGCGCGGCGATGATCGCAGCAATCGGCGGCAGCGCATACACGATCGCGACCGCGCCCTTCTTGCCGTGGTGGGCATTGGCGGCGCTCGCCGGCGCGGCTGTGCTGGTGCTGGCGCTCGGGCTGTGGCGCCGCGCGCGCGGCGTCGCCTGGCGGGGCGCGGCGGTGGCGATGCTGCTGGCGATCCTTGTCAACCCGTCGCTCGTCGAGGAAAAGCGCGTCCCGTTGCGCGATGTCGCGGTCGTCGTCGTCGACGAGTCGCCGAGCCAGGAGATCGGCTACCGTCGCCAGGCCACCGAGGCGGCGCTGGCGGCCCTCTCCGAGCGGATCGGGCACGAGCGCGACCTCGATCTGCGGGTGATCCGCACCGGTAAGCCGCAGCCCGGCAGCGGCGACGACGGCACGCGGCTCTTCACCGCGCTCGGCCGCACGATGTCCGACATCCCGCGCCAGCGCCTCGCCGCAATCATCATGATCACCGACGGCCAGGTCCATGACATTCCCGCCACCGCACAGGCGGCGAGCGCCCAGGAGCTTGGTGCGCCGTTGCACGTCTTGCTCTCCGGGCACCCGAACGAGCGCGATCGGCGCCTCGTGGTCGCCCAGGCGCCGAGCTTCGGCCTCGTCGGCAAGGAGATGGCGCTGACCATCCGGGTCGAGGATCTGCCGGAGGCCCCGGCGCCGAAGGCAACCACCGCGGCCGGGCCCGAGCGTCAGGCGCGGTTGACCTGGCGCAAGGACGGCGGCGCGCCGCACCCGCTGATGGTCCCGGTCGGGCGCGACGTACCGCTGGCAATCCCGATCGAGCATGGCGGGCCGAACGTGCTCGAACTCGACGTCGAGCCGGGACCGCAGGAGCTGACCCTGGCCAACAACCGCGCCGCTGTCGTCGTCAACGGGGTGCGCGACCGGTTGCGGGTGCTCCTCGTATCGGGCGAGCCGCATGCCGGCGAGCGGGTGTGGCGCAACATTTTGAAATCCGACCCCTCGGTCGATCTGGTGCATTTCACGATCCTGCGGCCGCCCGAAAAGCAGGACGGCACGCCGATCCGCGAATTATCGTTGATCGCCTTTCCGATCCGCGAGCTGTTCGACGTCAAGCTCGAGGAGTTCGACCTGATCATCTTCGACCGCTACAGCCGGCGCGGCATCATCCCGCAGGCCTATATCGAAAACGTTGTGCGCTATGTGCAGAAGGGCGGCGCGTTTCTCGAAGCCGCCGGCCCCAGCTTCGGCACGCCGATGAGCCTCTTCCGCACGCCATTGGGCGAGATCCTGCCGACCGAGCCGACCGGCAATGTCTTTGAGGAGGGCTTCAAGGCGCAGCTCACCGATCTCGGTCGGCGCCACCCGGTGACCGAGGATCTGCCGGGCGCCGGCAAGCCGGGCGAGACCCCGACCTGGGGACGCTGGTTCCGTCAGGTCGAGGCGCGCGTCCATCGCGGCACGACGATCATGAACGGCGATCACGGCGATCCGCTGCTCGTCCTCGACCGGGTCGGCAAGGGCCGGGTGGCACAGCTCTTGTCCGACCAGATGTGGCTGTGGGCGCGCGGCTTCGAGGGCGGCGGACCGCAGGCCGAACTGTTGCGCCGGCTGGCCTATTGGCTGATGAAGGAGCCCGATCTCGAGGAGAACGATCTGCGCGCCGCGATCGAGGGCGACCGTCTCGTCGTCACCCGGCAATCATTGGAACCGGACGACCGCCCGGTCAGCGTGACGCTGCCGGACGGGACCAGCGCAAGCCTCGCCTTGTCACCAGACAGCGGCGGGCGCAGTACCGGCTCCTTGGCGATTTCGCAGATGGGCCTCTATCGGGTCAGCGACGGGACCCACACCGCATTGGCCGCGGCGGGCCCCCTCAACCCGATCGAATTCACCGATGTGCGTACCTCTGCCGAACCGCTCGGTCCCGTGGTGCGGGCGAGCGGCGGCGGGATATTCTGGGTCGGCGACGGCACGATGCCGGACCTGCGCCGGGTGTCGCCAGGCCGCGCCGCCGCCGGGCATAACTGGATGGGGCTGCGCGAAAACGGCGATTACCGGGTGACCGGCTTCAGCGAAATGCCGCTCTTTCCCGCCATTGCCGCGTTGCTGCTCGCGATCGGCCTCCTCGTCGCGGCGTGGCGCCGCGAGGGGCGGTGAGCCGTGTGTCTTTTCCCTCTCCCGCATTGCGGGAGAGGGGCAACCGCTTGCGGAGCGAGCGGTGGGTGAGGGTCTCCCGATCGCAACACCCTCACCCTCCCAGCGCTTCGCGCCGGGTCCCTCCCTCTCCCGCACTGCGGGAGAGGGGCTGATTTGCCGTCGCAGTGCTGCGCAAAACCCTCGCTCCGATTCACCCCGACGGCTGGAAGTTCATCGCCGCGGCGGCGCTGGCGACGATTGTCCTTTTCCTGCTGTGGACCCCGGCCGGCTGGGCGGGGCTGATCGTGACGCTGTGGATGGCGTATTTCTTTCGCGACCCCTGGCGGGTGACGCCGGACCGTCCCGGGCTGATCGTCAGCCCGGCCGATGGGATCGTCGTCGCGCTGGGCCCGGCGCCGCCGCCGCCCGAACTCGACATGGGCGCCATCCCGGTGCCGCGGATCGGCATCTTCCTCAACCTGTTCGATGTCCATATCGCGCGCGCGCCGGTCGGCGGCAGGGTCGCGGCGCGGCGCTATACCAAGGGGCGGTTCGTCAACGCCAGCCTCGACAAGGCGAGCCTCGACAACGAGCGCCTGGCGATCCGCATGGCCCCGCTCGGGGCTCCAGCCGAGGCGCCCGAAATCGCCTTCGTGCTGATCGCCGGTCTGGTGGCGCGGCGCATCGTCTGCCCGGCCTATGAGGGCCAGCGGCTCGCGGTGGGCGAGCGCATCGGGCTCATTCGCTTCGGCTCGCGGGTCGATGTCTATATCCCGCCGCCCTACGTGCCGCTCGTCGCGCTCGGCCAGCGCATGGTCGGCGGCGAGACCGTGCTCGCCGACCGGCTGGCCCCACCGCTGACCCAACAGCCGCCACGCCCAGGTTTCTCGCATTGATCGCCGTCGCGCATTGACCACCGGGGATCGTTGACCCGGAGCGTCGTAAATTGGTGTATATTCCAGGGCGAAGCGCGGTGACGAGGGGGCCACGGCGATGCGTTCGCCACGGGTGAGAATGCGCGGGCGGGTGCGGCGGCCGCGGATGCGGGTCCGCCGCCGGCTGTCCGATTTTTCGGTCAACCGCATGGTCCCCAACGTCTTGACCCTGTTGGCGCTGTGCGCCGGGATGACCGCGATCCGCTTCGCGGTCAACGGCGACTTCCAATACGCGGTGTTTGCCATCATCGCCGCCGGCATCTTCGACGGGCTCGACGGCCGCCTCGCGCGGCTCTTGAAGGCGACTTCGCAATTCGGCGCCGAACTCGACAGCCTGGCGGATTTCATCAGCTTCGGGGTCGCCCCGGCCACGGTGCTTTATCTGTGGACGATGGCGCAACTGCACAGCGTCGGCTGGGCAATCGTGTTGTTTTACGCGGTGTGTTGCGCGTTGCGCCTGGCGCGCTTCAATACCCAGCTGGTGACCGAGACGCCGCCCTGGGCCGCCAATTTCTTCAGCGGCGCGCCGGCCCCCGCTGGCGCCGGCCTCATTATGCTGCCGATGTTCATCAGCTTTGAGTGGGGCGCCGGGTGGGCCGATTGGATCGCGCGCTCGCCTTACCTCAATGCGGTGTGGATCAGCGGCGTCGCGCTGATGATGGTCAGCACCGTGCCGACGGTGTCGTTGAAGCGCATCCGCATCCCGCACCGTTTCGTGATACCGACGCTGCTCGGCATCGGCGTCATGACCGGGTTTTTGACCACGGAACCGTGGCTGACCCTGACCTTTGTCGGGGCGCTCTATCTGGGCTCGATCCCGCTGACGATCCGCGCCGCCATGCAGGCGCGCCGTGCCGCCGCGGTGCGCCATTCCGAACCGGCCGCGCCGCCGCTGCCCGCCGCCGTGGTGGCCCTCCCGCTCGGCGAAGCGAGCCCACCGGCGAACGGCCCCCCGGCCAACGAGTGGCGGCATTGATGATCATTTGAGGAGAGCGCCAGCGATGCACTGCTTCAATCTGAAGAGCGAGGAGAAATTCGACCCCAAAAAGCATGTCGAGCGGGTGCTCGGGCGGGTCGGCGAGGGCGACGTCACGGTCGCCTGCTGGGAGCCGGGGCAGACGAGCCCCTATCACTGCCACCCGCATGCGACCGAAATCTATTTCTGCTTCGAGGGCGGCGGCACGATGAAGACCCCGGGCGAGACGGTGAGCGTGACCCCGGGCTCGTTTGTCGTCCATCCGCCCGGCGAGCTGCACGAATGGATCACCGGGCCCGAGCGCACCCTCCTCTTCCGCGTGCGCTATGGCAACGACATGGCCGGACGCACCAAGGAATGGCCGAGCAATCCCGACTGGCGCCCACGGCCCGAGGACACCGATTATTTCGCAGCGCGTTGACGAGGCCGGCGATGAGCGACCGCGAGGAGGAGTTCGGGTTTGCCCCCGACGACGATGCACCGATCCCCTATATGCAGCGCATCCGCGACTATTATCAGGCGCTGGGTTACGGGGTGCCCTATCGCTGGGCGCATTACGCCGAGGTGCCGTTCGCGCCGCTGAAGAAGCCGCTGGCGGAGAGCCGCATCGGCCTCGTCACGACCGCGGCGCCCTACCAGCCGGGCAAGGGCGACCAGGGTCCAGGCGCCCCCTATAACGGCGCCGCCAAGTTCTACACGGTCTATTCCGGCGATAGCGCCGGGGATCACGATCTGCGCATCTCGCATATCGGCTACGACCGCACCCATACGAGTGCCGCGGACAGCAACACCTGGTTCCCGCTGCCGGCTCTGCGGCTCGCCGCCGCTTCCGGGCGGATCGGCGAGGTGGCGCCACGCTTTCACGGCGCCCCGACCAACCGCAGCCATCGCGCGACCCTCGACAAGGATTGCCCGGAGCTTTTGGCGCGGGTTCGCGCGGACAAGGTCGACGCGGTCATCCTCGTCGCGGTTTGACCGGTGTGCCACCAGACCGTGAGTCTGGCCGCCCGTCACCTCGAAGCGAACGGCATCCCGACAATCGTCATGGGATGCGCCCGGGACATCGTCGAACATGTCGGCGTGCCGCGGTTCCTCTTCAGCGACTTCCCGCTCGGCAACCCCGCCGGGCGGCCAAATGACCCGCAATCGCAGGCGGTCACCCTCGAACTCGCGCTGCGTGTCCTCGAATCCGCGCCGGCGCCGCGCACCACCGTGCAGTCGCCGCTGCGCTGGAGCGCGGACCCGGCCTGGAAGCTCGACTTCTCCAATATCGCGACGCTGTCGTCCGAGGAGATCGCGCGGCGCCGCGCCGAGTTCGACCGCCAGAAGGAAATCGCCAAAACCATCCGAACCAAACCGGAGGCAGCGGAATAATGCCCCACCTGACAACCGATGACGGCGTCCAGCTTTATTACGAGGAGGTCGGGTCCGGCCACCCGATCGTCTTCGTCCACGAATTCGCCGGGGATTACCGCAGCTACGAGACGCAGCTCAGGTTTTTCTCGCGGCGCTATCGCTGCATCGCGTTCAACGCGCGCGGCTATCCGCCCTCGGACGTGCCCGAGGAGTGGCGCGAGTATTCGCAGGAACGCGCGCGCGACGATATCCGCGCCGTGCTCGACGGCCTCGGGGTCGCCAAGGCGCATATCGTCGGCATCTCGATGGGCGGGTTTGCCGTCCTGCATTTCGGCCTCGCCTATCCCGAGCGGGCCAGCGCGCTCGTCGTCGCCGGCTGCGGCTATGGCGCCCAGCCCGACAAGCGCCAGCAGTTCCAGGACGAGACCACGCGCACCGCGGCGCAGATCGAGAGCGCCGGGATGGCGGAGGTCAGCAAGACCTACGGCGCCGGCCCGACCCGGGTGCAATACCTCAACAAGGACCCGCGCGGCTACGCCGAGTTCCTCGCCCAGCTCGCCGAGCATTCGACGCGGGGCTCGGCCAACACGATGCGCGGCGTCCAGGCGCGCCGGCCCTCTCTGTGGGAATTGACCGACCAGATGAAAGCCCTCGACGTGCCGACCCTGATCGCCACTGGCGACGAGGACGACCCGTGCCTGGAACCCGGCATCCTGATGAAGCGCACGATCCCCTCGGCCGCGCTAATCGTCCTCCCCAACACCGGGCACGCCCTCAACCTCGAGGAGCCCGATTTGTTCAACGAGGCCCTCGCCGACTTCTTCCACCAGGTCGAGAGCGGCCGCTGGCCGCGCCGCGACCCGCGCTCGACGACGGGGTCGATACTGGGGATGTGAGGGAGAGCAGCCCCTCACCCCAACCCTCTCCCCGCTTGCGGGGAGAGGGAGTCGTCCGCACCGTTTCAGCCCCTCGCCCCGCTTGCGGGGAGAGGGAGGGACCCGCGGCGAAGGCGTGGGAGGGTGAGGGGCTTTTCTTCGCCCCTACTCCGCCGCGTTCACCCGCGGCACCGGCTGGGTCAGCGAGCCGGACGGGGCCGGGATGTTGTAGAGCCGGGCGCAATTGTCCCACAGGATCTTCTTCCGTTGCCCGGCGTCGAGCTTCAGGCCGAAAAACTGCTGCATCGCCTCGGGAAACGCGCCGTCCGAATGGGGATAGTCGCTCGACACGACGAAATACTCAGCGCCCAGCTTGTTGACCGCATCGACCGCCGGCTCCTCGTCGACATCGAGCGCGATGTAGCACTGCCGGCGGAAATATTCGCTCGGCAGCATCGACAGCGGGCGCTCGCAGCCGGGACCGAATTTTTCCCACTGGTCGTCGAGCCGCCACAGCCACCAGGGGAGCCAGCCCGCGGTGCCTTCGAGAAAGGCGGCGCGCAATTTCGGGTGGCGTTCGAGGATGCCGCCGGTGGTCAGGCTGGCGATCGCCCCCATCAACTCGACCGGATTGCGAATCGCATGCGCGATCGGGTGGAAATTGGCGTGCCCGACATAGCGCCGCCCGGCATCGTCCTTCAATGCGGTGTTGCCGGTCGGATGAAAGCCGATCGGGACGTCGAGCTGTTCAAGCGCGGCCCATAAGGGCTCGCAGGAATCGTCGTGGAGATGCTGGCCGTTGACCGGGTTGGGCGTGCCGATGACCGCGACCGCGCCGAGGTCGGTGACCGAGCGGCGGGCTTCCTCAACCGCGGAGGCGACATCGTGCATCGCGATCTGCGCGGCAAATTTGAGGCGCTGCGGGTCGGTCTTGCAGTAATCGGCGGCCCAGTCGTTGTAGGCCCGCGCCAATGCCGCGGCGTAATCGGGCGCCAGGTCGTCGTGGCACAGGATCTGCCGCCCACGCGTCCCGTACATCACCGCGACATCGATCCCCTCGATATCCATCGCCGTCAAGGTCGAGGGCGCATCGTACCCGCGCGCCCGGGCGATCTGGAAATGCGGGTGGCGGGCGCGGCTGCGGCGGCGCAATTCGCTGCTCGAGACCGTGGCGCCCTGCTGCATGCTGTGCGCCGGGATCGCCAGCCCCTGCACCTCCATGCCCATGATCGAGTCGGTGTTGGCCTTGTCGTCCGCGCTCGCGGCGAGAGGCTGCTGCTGGCCGCCGAAGAACCGCGGCGGGTTGGCCTTATGAGGGCCGACGAGATAGCGCGCCCACAGATCGTCGGGCTCCATCATGTGCAGGTCGCTGTCGAGGATCAAATTGCCTTCGCGTGCCATGTCTTTCCTCCCAAGGCTTTGCGACTGGCAGCCGAAGCAGGTGCCAGCCCTTATTTACGTCATGGCCGGGCTTGTCCCGGCCATCCACGTGGATCCCCGGGACAAGCCCGGGGATGACGACATTGGATGTGTTATTCGACCGGCACGAAGATGCAGTTGCGCAGCTTGCCTCCGACGGCCTTCGACAGATGCCCCTTGCCGGTGGTGTCCTCGACGAGGATCACTTCGCCCGCGCCGATGATCCGCGCTTCGCCGTCGCTGGCGGTGATCTGGACGCCGGCGTCGAGGTTGATGATGTACTGCCGGCGCGGCGCCGGGTGCCAGTCGAGGTCGTAGGCCGGCTGGACCTCGCGGAAGATGATGCCGGTCGCCGGCAGCCGCTTCGACAGCTTGCCGGCGCGGCCCTCCTCGGCCCATTCGACCTCGATGTCGCGGAAATGCGATTGGCCGTTGGCGTCTGCATAAAGATTATGGATCCGCATCGCGCCATCTCCTGGTTGGCTGATTAGGGTCGGCCATCTTAGCGGCGGCGCGGCGGCCAGCGCCAGCCTTGTACCGCATGCACCGGTGCCGTGCCGCCATGACGATGGCGCGGTGCATCTGCCCGGTATATTTGAAGGTGCGTTGCGGCAAAGGGGAAGAGCGCGATGGAATTCGGCAGCTTCATGGAATTTCCGCCGGTGGCGGGCGGCACCGACAGCGCTGCGTTCGATCGGGCGCTGGCCGAAGTTGAGAGCGCCGAGCGGGTCGGGCTCGACGCGGTGTGGCTCGCCGAGCTGCACGGCGCGCCCGAGCGCTCGGTCATGTCGGCGCCGATGATGGTGGCGAGCGCGATCGCGGCGCGCACCGAGCGGATCAAGATCGGCATCGCGGTCCAGGTATTGCCGCTGTCCCACCCGCTGCGCCTCGCCGAGGAGGCCGCCACGATCGACCAGATCAGCCACGGGCGGCTGATCTACGGCATCGGTCGCAGCGGCGTCGTGCGCACCTATGAGGATTACGGCATTTCCTACGCCGAAAGCCGCGAACGCTTCGCCGAAACCCTGGAGATCCTGAAGCTTGCATGGACCGAGCCGGCATTTTCCTACACCGGCAAGTACCACAGCTTCAGCAATGTGGCGGCGACCCCCAAGCCGTGGCAGAAGCCCTATCCGGAATTGCGCATGGCGGCGGCGACCTCCGAGACCTTCCCGCAGATCGGCGCGCTCGGCCTCTCGATCTTTGTCGCGGTGCGCCAGGGTCCGTTTTCGCAATTGGCCGAGAGCATCAAATCCTATCGCGCTGCCTATGCGGCGGCGGGGCACCCCGGGCGCGGCAAGGTCTTTCTGCGGGTCCCGGCCTATCTCGCCGAAACCCGCGAGCGCGCCCGCGCCGAGGCCAAGGAGAGCCTCATGGGCTTCTTCGCCTATCAGGCCGAGTTGGGGCGCGATTCGGCACGGCGCGCCGGCGGCGATGTTGCCGTGCAGCGGCTGCGCCGGGTCGAGCGGCTGGAAGCGCTTACCTACGAGGAAGCGCTCGCCACCCAGGTGCTGATCGACGAGCCCGATGGGTTCACCGCGCGGCTGCGCGAGGTCGACGAGGAGATCGGGCTCGACGGCATCCTCGCCGAATTGAATTGCGGCGGGCGCATCCCGCAGGACCGCGTACTGAACGCGCTCAAGCTCCTATGCGAGGAAGTGAAACCGCGGTTTCATTGACCGCCGCGGCGCCGGCTGTCATTGCGAGCGAAGCGCGGCAATCTCGAAGGTCCGGGTGCGCCCCTGCCGGGATTGCTTCGTCGCTCCGCTCCTCGCAATGACAAACCTTGGTCACGCCACGCTCGGCAGCCTCTGACGCTCGGAGAGGGGAGCGGGGGCGGTGGCGGGCTCGGGGAACAGCAGTTCCTCGTAGACGTCGATCGTCTTCCCGCACATGGCCTCGCGCGTGTAGTTCGCCGCGACATGCGCGATGGCGCGGCGCGCGAAGGCCGCCTGCTCGCCGGCGTCGAGCCGCAGCGCCTCGGTGATGGCATCCGCCAGCGCTACCGGGTCGCGCGGCGGCGCGAGCCAGCCGGTGACCCGGGGCAAGATGGTCTCGCGGGCGCCGCCGTGGTCGGTCGCGACCACCGGCCGGCCCATGGCCTGCGCCTCGGTGATCACCCGCCCGAACCCTTCGGGGTCGGTCGAGGCCGACACCACGACATCCGACAGCATGTAGGCCGCCGGCATGTCATTGCAGTCCTCGACGATGCGGAACATCCCGACAAGATCCAGCCGCTCGATCGTGGCTTCGAGTTCGCGGCGGAACCCGGGGCGCTGCTCGGCGCCGACCAGGAGGCAGCACAAATCGCGGCGCCCGAGGCGGGCGATCGCCTCGATGAAGTCGAGCCCGCCCTTCCAGCGTGTGAGGCGCCCCGGCAGCATGACGACCGCGGCATCCTCGGGCACCCGCCACCGCGTCGCCAGCGCGCAGACCCGCTCGCCGTTGACCCGGCGCGGATCGAATAGGGCGATGTCGACCCCGCGCGGAATGACCCGCAGCCGGTCGGGGCCGACCCCGTAAACGCTCGCGACGTGCTCACCGACGAACTGCGAGATCGCGATGACCCGCTCGCCGCGCGCCATCACCGAGTTGTACCAGAGCTTCAGCGGCAGATCGGTGTCGTAGGCGTTATGAAACGTGGTCACGAAGCGCCGATGGGTGGCGCGCGCCGCCGACCAGGCACTCCAGGCCGGAGCCCGGCTGCGGGCATGCACGATGTCGATCTTGTGGCGGCGGACGATTTCGATCAGCGCGGCGGCATTGCGGCGCATCACCAGGGGGTTCTTCGAGGCGAGCGGAAGCTTCAGATGGCGCACCCCGAGGCGGGCCAGCTGGTGCTCCATCGGGCCCCCGGAGGAGGCGACATAAGGGGTCCAGCCGGAAGCGGCTAGCGTGCCGGCGAGGTCGATGGTGCCGCGTTCCGCCCCGCCGGAGACGAGGCTCGGGATGACCTGCAGCACCGCCGGCGGGCGGCCTTCTTTCGGCAGGCCGGGAATGCTATCGTTGCTGCCCATTCGGTTGCTGCAACACCTCGATGTCCGCACCCGGCAGCGCACCGGCGCCACCTCAGGGAAGCGGGGTAGACCCCGCGATTCTAGCACGCCCGGACGGCGCCACAATCGCCTACCATCGCCTCGCCGGCGAGGCGCCGGGGATCGTCTTCCTCGGCGGCTTCCGCTCCGACATGACCGGCACCAAGGCCTTGTTTCTAGAGGATTATTGCCGGCGCCACGGACGCGCCTTCGTGCGTTTCGACTATTTCGGGCATGGCGCGTCGAGCGGCGACTTCGCCCAGGGCACGATCGGACGCTGGCAAGAGGACGCAATTGGCGTCATCGATTCGCTGACGAGCGGTCCGCAGATCCTTGTCGGGTCGAGCATGGGCGGCTGGATCATGCTGCTCGCGGCGCTGGCGCGGCCGGGGCGCATGGCCGGACTGGTCGGCATCGCCGGGGCGCCCGATTTCACCGAGGAGCTGCTGTGGCCACGGCTCAGCCCGGCGCAGCGCGAGGAAATCATCGAGCGCGGCGCGGTTGTTCTGCCCTCCGGCTACGACCCGGCCGGGTACCTCTATACCAGAGCCCTCGTTGAGGATGGCAGGCGGCACTTGCTGTTGCGCGCGCCGATCGCGCTCGACCTGCCGGTGCGGCTGTTGCACGGGCTCGCCGACGAGTCGGTGCCGTGGCAGCTGAGCCTGCGGCTGGCCGAGCGTCTCGCCAGCCAGGATGTCGCGGTGACCCTCGTCAAGGATGGCGATCACCGGCTGTCGACCCCGGCCGATCTCGCCCGCCTCGCCCAAACCCTCGACGCGCTTACCGGCTCATGAGGCTGGTCGCCCTTGGGATGATGCTTCGGGCGGCGGCTCGGGCGCGGCGATCTCGCGGGTCTCGACTTCGCCGGGCGGCGTGCCAAAGACGAGGCGGATGCGGTAACGCGCCCAGTCGCGGCGGTAGGCGACCGGATCGGGGAGCGCAATCTCGGCGGTCGAGACCGTCGCCAGCAGCTGCTGCTGGCTGTAGAGGGCCGCGCCGGCTTGCGCCTGCGGCATCGCCAGCGCCGCGGCCGATCCGCCTCCCAATAGCGCGCCGCGCCACGGGTCGCCGGCAACCGATTGGCCGGCGGCAAACTGCGGCGAGGCGGCAACGTCGATATAGCCGGCCGCAATCGCGGTGCCGTTGGGCGCGACGAGTTCGGCCGCGCGCAGCGCCAGGCGCTCGATCGCCTCGACCGTGATCGTGTCGGCGACCCCGCCGCGCGGGAAGCTGGCGCGCAGCTGCGCGTTCAGCCCCGGCGGCCCGGGCGGCCCCGGCGGGAGGGCGACGACGCCATCGCACGCGGCGACGAAAAAGAGCGGCAGAAGTACTGGCAGAACGCGGCGCATCGCATCCCCGCGAGATCTTGGAAGCCCGCCTACCTATGTCATTTGAAGCGCGGCGAAGCAATCTCGCGCCAAACGCGCCCGCTGTGAAGGCGGCGTTCGTGACAGCCCGCGCCGCACCGTGCACAATCGGCCGGGCGCCGCGCCAACCTTGCCGCGGCGCGCTCGCCGAAGGAGACCGCGATGACGGACGGACCCGCGCTGCGCACCGAGGATATTGGCACGGTCGAGGACCGGTTTTTCACGATTGCCAATTTCCCGCTCGCCAACGGCGCGGTGATGCCCAAGGCAACGATCGCCTACGAGACCTATGGCCGGCTGGCACCGCACGGCCGCAACGCGGTGCTGCTGACCCACGGCTTCACCAGCAGCCATCACCAGGCTGGGCGCAACCCGGCCAATGGCAACAACACCGGCGCATGGGACGGTCTGGTCGGACCGGGCAAGGCGATCGACACCGACAAATTGTTCGTCGTCGCCTCGAACATGCTCGGGTCGTCCTTTGGCTCGACCAATGCGGCGAGCCTCAACCCGAAGACCGGCCAGCCCTACGGTCCCGATTTCCCCAACATCACGATCCGCGACATCGTCGCCGCGCAGAAGGCGCTGCTCGCCTCGCTCGGGGTCGAGCACCTGGTCGCGGTTGCGGGGCCCTCCTATGGCGGCTACCAGGCGTTTCAGTGGGCGGTCGCTTATCCCGATTTCATGGATGCGATGGTGCCGGTCAACACCGCGCCCTGGGCGTCGCTCAATACCGACAAGCAGCTCGCCGAAGTGACCGCGCGTCTCGCGACCGATGCCGAATGGCATGGCGGGCGCTACGCCAAAGGGGGCGCCAAGAGCGTATTGACCGAGATCCGCCTCGAAACGCTGAAGCGCTACGGCAACGACGAGGTGCTGAAGCCACGCTTTCCCGATGCCACCGAGCGCGCGGCGGCGATGCGCAGGAATGCCGCCGACTGGGCCGCCAAATGGGACGCCAACTCGCTGATCATCCTGCGCCGGGCGCTCCTCGGCTTCGACACGCGGCCCGATTTCGGCAAGATCAAGGCCCAGGTGCTTTACGTCCTGTGCCGCACGGATGCGCTGTTTCCGCCCAAGATCGCGCCGGCGGTCATGGCGGCGCTCACTGACGCCGGGGTCAGCGCGCGCTATTTCGAGATCGACAGCGATCTCGGCCACAGTTCGAGCGGGCCCGAGCACGCCAAATGGTCGCCGGTGTTGCGCGAGTTCCTGGCGCCGCTCGTCGCCCGCGCGAGCTGATCGGAGCCCCTCTCCCGCATTGCGGGAGAGGGTGGCTGAGGGCGAAGCCCGAAGACGGGTGAGCGACTGTCTTGATGGTCAAGCGGTTTGCCATGGGGAAGCGGTCCTGATGATGGCGTTGAGGATGCCGAGGAGGCGACGCATGCAGGCAACGATAGCGACTTTCTTTGGCCTGCCGCGCTGGACGAGCTGGGTGTAGTGGGCCTTGATGACGGGGTTCCATCGGGTGGCGGTGAGGGTGGCCATAAAGAGGACGTTGCGCACGGCGGTGCGGCCGCCGGCGATGGCCCTGTGGCCGCGCATCTGTCCGGAGTCGCGGTTGATCGGGGCGATGCCGACCAGGGCGGCGATGCGGCGCCTGTCGAGGCGGCCGAGTTCCGGCAGTTCGGCGATCAGGGTGCGGGCGGTGATGTCGCCGACACCGGGCACCGAGGTCAGTAGGTCGTCGGCGGCACGCCAGGCCGGCGATCCGCGCACCGTGTCGTCGATCTCGCGGTCGAGCTCGGCGAGTTGGGCTTCCAGGGTCTTCAGCGTTGCCTCCAGGGTGCGCTGTACCTTAGGAGCTCGGGCTTGGCGGCGGCGGTTGCTTTCCATGCCGATCATCTCGACCAGTTGCCGGCGCCGGGCGACCAGTTCGGCCAGAACCTGCGCCTCGACCTCGGCAACCGGGCGCGGTTCGGGGCGGATGCGCTCGGCAAACAAGGCGATGATCTCGGCATCGAGCGTGTCGGTCTTCGCCAGGCGCCCGGTAGCGCGGGCGAAATCGCGGATCTGGCGGGGATTGACCACGGCCAGAGGCAAGCCAGCCCCGGCCAGGGCCGCGGCGACGGTCAGCTCAAAGCCGCCCGTGGCCTCCAGCACGACCAGCGCCGGGGCCAGCCCGCACAACTCGATTGCGAGCCGGTCGAGGCCTTCGCCGTTGCGCGCAACCGCGAAAGCCTGCTTCGACGGCAGCACATGCACATCGAGGCGGTCCTTTGAAACGTCGATGCCGACGAAATGGGGCGATGGGGAAGGCTGTTCCATGACCCGTCCTTGCAAATGCGGGCTCGCCCTGCGGCCCTGGCGACTGTGCGGGTTCCTGATGGAACCGATGGACGGGGCACCAAGCTCACACACGGGCTCGCTCGCCCTAGGGACACACGGGCTCCCGTCCACCGATAGCCTCGCCGGCTTCCCGCCGGCCGGCAACTGAGAGATACAAGGGAAGGCGATGCGGGCGAAAGAAAGC
>DATCQF010000386.1:0-6003 GCA_036569735.1 Allostellaceae bacterium
GCCTATGCGAGCGCGCTCGCCAGATCGGAGAGCCGGGGCATGCACCGCCGGCTCGACGCGCCTGCCGCCGATCCAGGCTTTGTCTGCTTGCTCGAAGCGGCAGGGCGCAAAGATCGCAGTTGCTAACGCGACGCCGCGCGCAGGCGGAAAGTCGGATCCTTGTCCGCGCCCCCCGGCTTGCCGCGGCGCCAGCCGAGCGCCCTCGCATAGCTGCCGAACAGCCCGGCCGCCTCGATTTCCGCCTCGCAGACCGCGGTCGGCCCCTCGGCGCCGGGCGCGACGTAGAGCGCATCGGTCGGGCAATAGATCTCGCACAGAAAGCAGGTCTGGCAATCCTCCTGGCGGGCGATCACCGGCGGCGCGTCGGGCATCGGGTCGAAGACATTGGCCGGGCACGCCTTGACGCAAATATCGCAGGCGATGCAGCGGCCGGCTGAGACGATTTCGATCATCGGGCCGGCGCTCTTTGCCCGATCTCGCGGCGGGTGATGCTGATCCGGTCGAGCCCCGCCGCTTCGAGCGCGCAGGCAAAGGTGGGGTCAGAGGATGGCGCATCGATCCGGCGGTGCATGCCCCGGCTTTCCGATCTGGCAAGCGCGCTCGCATAGGCCCAGCGGCTGGTGGCGATCATCGCCGCCGCCTCGCGCATTTTGGCCGCGGCGAGGCCGTCAGCCGGCGCCTGTCGCCGCAAATCGCTCCACGCCGAGTCGAGCCGCCCCAGCGAATTTCGCAGCGTATCGGCCCGGCGGAAGAAATTGCGCTCCAGCGGCAGCATCTCCGCGCGCACGGTTTCGGCGATCTCCGCCGCGCTCAGCGTCTCTTCGTCCTCCGCTGTCGGCTTTAGTCCGGCCGCGCCGAGCCGCGTCACCGGCCGATCATCGACGCGGCCGGCGATCTGCGCGGCGAAAGTCGCGGCGGCCCGCCCCGCCCAGGTGCCGGACGCGATCGCCCAGGACGAGTTGGGACCGCCCCCGCCGGTGATCGCCCCGGTCAGAGCCTCGCGGCTGGCGGCGTCACCGGCGGCGTAGAGCCCAGGCACGCCGGTCGAGCAATCCTCGCCCGTGAGCCTGATACCGCCGACCCCGCGCACGGTGCCCTCGCAGCGCAAGGTCACCGGCCAGCGTTCGGTGAACGGGTCGACACCGCTGCGATCCGAGCGGCAGAAAGCAATTCGGCTGGCCCTGCCGCAGCCATGCCCGAAGCTCGGGTGCCACCGCCTTGTCGTATCGGGCGAACACCGGACCTTCCTGGAGTGCCTTGGCGACCTCGACGTGACGGTCCTTGCCGGCGGTGTCGATCGGCGTGCCGTCTTCGCGGGTGAAGCTCGCCCAGCGGAACGGCAACCCCTTGTTGAGCGCACTCGGCTTCGGGGCGAATGCGTATTGCGCCGAAAGCTCCATCCCCGACATCACCGCCCCGGCCTCCGCCGCCATCAGATAGCCGTCGCCGGTGAGGCCGGTCGCTCCGAGCATGCGCTCGCCGAAGGCGCAGCCGCCGGTCGCCAGCACGACGGCGCCGGCGCGAATTCGCCACGGTCGATTGCGCTGACGATCGACCCCGGCGGCGCCGGCGATCACATCACCGTCGGAGAGGAGTTCCAGGGCGGGATGATGATCGAGGATCCTGACACCGGCCCGGCGCACGCGGCGGCGCATGAAGTGCATGTAATCCGGGCCGCGCAGATTGGCGAGGTAGGGCTTGCCGGTCTCGTCATTGGGAAACGGGTAGCCCCAGGCCGCCAGCGCATGCAGTTTCTCCCACGCGGTATCGAGCGTGCGGTGCGCCCAGCGCGGGTCGGCAAGGCCGTGGGTGAGGGCAAGGCGCCGGTCGATCGCGGTGCGGCGCTGGTCGCCCGGCGGCACAAACCAGGTTCCGGTGTTGGAGGGCGCCGTGGCGCCGCTGGTGCCGAGGTATCCCTTGTCGACGAGGACGATTCGGGCGCCGGCCGCCGCGGCCTCAACCGCTGCCCAGGCGGCAGCAGGCCCGCCGCCGATCACCAGCACATCGGTCGCCAGATCGAGCGTTTCACCTCGATTGCGGTGGCGCGCCACCTGCGGGGCGGCGGTCATACGCCGGCAACGGCCTGCAGCGGCTCGGCTGTCCAGGCGGGATCATCGAAGACGCTGGTGGGCAACGGCAGGCCGTAATGCTCGCGCAACGTCGTCCCCTCGTATTCGGTGCGGAACAGCCCGCGACGCTGCAGGATCGGGATCACCTCGGCGCTGAACGCGTCAAGCTGCGCCGGCAGCAGCGGCGGCATGATGTTGAACCCGTCGGCCGCGCCGTCCTCGAACCAGTCCACGATAAAGTCGGCGATCTGTTCGGGCGTGCCAGCGCTGACATAATGCCCGCGCGCGCCTGCCAGATACCCGAGCAATTGCCGCAATGTCAGCTTGTCGCGCCGCACCAGATTGATGATCACCTCGGTGCGGCTGCGCGCGGCCTCTACCGAACTCGGGTCGGGGAAATCCTCCGGAGCGAGCGGGCGATCGAGCGGCAGGTGCGAAAAGTCGTGCCCGCCGAAGCGGCCCGACAGCCGCTTGCGCCCGACCTCGGGATCGGTGAGATCGTTGACCTCGCGTGCCAGCCGCGTTGCCTCGGCCTCGGTGGTGGCGATCATCGGGCTGAGACCCGGCAGGATCAGAACGTGCTCCGGCAGCCGGCCCTCGGCCGCGGCCAGCTGCTTCAGATCGGCGTAGAATTCCTGCGCCGTCGCCTTTGCCATATGAGCGGTGAACACCGCATCGGCATGCCGCGCGGCGAACTGGCGGCCGGTGTCGGACGAGCCCGCCTGCACCAGCACCGGCCGGCCCTGCGGGCAGCGCGGCATGTTGAGCGGCCCCGTCACCTGGTAGAAGTCGCCGCGGTGCTTGATCGCCCGAATGCGGTTCGCTCGCGCATAGATTCCCGCTTCTCGGTCGTCGACCACCGCGTCGGCTGCCCAGCTGTCCCACAGGGCCTTCACCACCGCCATGAACTCCTCGCCGCGAGCGTAGCGGTCGGCGTGGCTCACCTGGCCGGCGCCGCCGTAATTTTCCGCTGCGGTCGCGAGCCACGAGGTGACGATGTTCCACGCCGCGCGACCCTGGCTGATGTGGTCGATCGAGGCAAACTGCCGCGCGAGATTGAAGGGCTCGGTGTAGGTGGTCGACGCGGTGGCGATCAGCCCGACCCGGCTGGTCGCCCCGGCCAGCGCCGCCAGCACGGTGATCGGCTCGAGCCAGGTGCGCGGCGCCTGCGCGACATCGCCGCCCAGCGCCAGCTGATCGGCGAAAAATATCGAATCGAACAGCGCAGCCTCGGCGCGCTGTGCCAGATCCTGGTAATAGCGGATGTCGGTCAAGGGCAGCGGCGAGGAATGCGGGTGCCGCCACGCCGCCTCGTGATGGCCGCGGCTGTGGATGAACAGGTTGAGGTGCAGCTGCCGTTTCATCGGGCCGGTCCTTCTCTGCTGTGCCTGCCGCCCATCCTCGATGGCAGGGCGCAGGCGGCATCGGAAACCTAGGCCCCGGCGGTCAGCTCGGGCAAGACGCTTGCGGAATAATATAACTCGTTCGCGGCGTCCGCCCTGTGGCTCGACCCTTAACCGCTATCGCCCGGCTACCCTGGCTGTTGGTGATCGCCCGGAATGGGCCGATCGCACGTTGCACGACCAGCCGCGCCTTGCCACTGCCTTCCGCGTCAAGGTGGTCGCCAATGCCCATCTCGGCCGGCGCGCATCGGCCGCGGTGATGTTAACGTGTCCCTTGCTCTCCTCCACGGCAATCGCCGGCTCGGTCACGGTACCGAGCAGCGCCGATGCCGTATTCGGCATTTGCTTGTCTTGGCCGACGGGGGTTGAGCTACCCTCGTCGATGGTCGTTGAAGCGGCAGCTTGCCCCGGCGATGGAACCGCCGGTGGCGACCGCGAATTTTGGCCGCGTGTCGCAACGAAGGAAACAAATCATGCCGGACACACACGTCTTGGCGGAACGCCCCAGAGAGAGCCGGGGCCAGGGCCAGCTGGCGGTCTACGACGCGATCGTCATCGGCGCCGGGATTTCCAGCATGTACATGCTCTACCGCCTGCGCGAACTGGGCATGACCGCGCGGGTCTTCGAGGCCGGCACGAACGTCGGCGGCACCTGGTACTGGAACCGCTATCCCGGCGCGCGCTTCGATTCCGAAAGCTGGACCTACGGCTACTCCTTTTCCAAGGAGCTGATGGCGGAATGGGATTGGAAGGAGCACTTCTCGCCCCAGCCCGACACGCTGGAATACCTGAATTACGTCGCCGACAAGTTCGACCTGCGCCGGGACATCGAGTTCCGCAGCACGGTCGCGGCCGCCCACTGGGATGAGGCGGCGACCCAGTGGAATGTGACCTTGGAAAACGGCCAGCGGGCAATTTCGCGGTTCCTCTTCACCGCCATCGGCATCCTCTCGGCCTATACGCTGCCGGCCATTCCGGGCCGGGACAGTTTCAAGGGCCCTGCCTATCACCCCGCGCGGTGGCCGCACACCCCGGTGGACTTCAGCGAGAAGCGCGTCGGCATCATCGGCACCGGGGCGACCGCCATCCAGGCGATCCCGGAGATCGCCAAAGAGGCCAAGCACCTCACCGTTTTCCAGCGCCGTCCCAACTGGGCCGCACCCTTGCATAATTCCAGGATAAGCAAGGAGGAGATGGCGGAAATCAAATCCCGTTACGATGAGATTTACGCGCACTGCGCGACGACGCCGAGCTGGTTCATTCATCAGGCCGACCCGCGCAAGACCATGGAGGTGCCGCCCGAGGAGCGCGAAGCGTTCTGGGAGAAGCGTTACGGCGAGCCCGGCTTTGGCATCTGGATGGGCAACTTCCGCGACATCCTGACCAGCGAGGAAGCCAACGCCGCCATCAGCGCCTACATCGCCAAAAAGATCCGCCAGCGCGTGCACGATCCGAAAGTGGCGGACAAGCTGATCCCCAAGGATCACGGCTTCGGCACTCGCCGGGTGCCCTTGGAAAGCGGCTATTTCGAAACCTACAACCGCGACAATGTTACGCTGATCGATACCCTCGTCGATGAGCCGATCGAGTGCATCACACCGCACGGCATCAAAACCACGAAGCGGGAACACGAATTCGATATTCTGGTCTATGCTACGGGGTTCGACGGCGTGACCGGCGCCTACGACCGTATCGATATCCGGGGCGAGAACGGCCTGCGGCTCAAGGACGCCTGGGCCGACACCCCGCGCACCTATCTCGGCATGCTCGCGGAAGGCTTCCCCAACATGCTGATGGTACTCGGCCCGCACACCGCGCGCGGCAATATTACCCAGGCCATCTCGCACAGCGTCGAATTCCAGGCCGGCCTCTTGCGGTTCATGCAACAGCACGACTACAGCCGTGTGGAGACCCGGCCGCAACAAGTCGACGAGTGGACGCAGACAGTGATCAAGGCGGGCGAAGCGCTGCTGTCGTTCAAGGTCGATTCCTGGCAGAACGGCGTCAATCGCAACGTCGACGGCCGGACCGTGCGCCGGGTCTTGGGCTACAATGGCAACGGCGCGCATTTCCGGCGGACCACCGACGAGGTCGCCAAAGGCGGCTACCGGGAATTCGCGTTCCGGTAAGGTCGGCAAATCAGATTATGAACGGCCCTCCGCCGGAACGCGCGGCAACGACGGGGATGCGCCGAAAGCGGGCCGGTTGAGCGCGCGTTAAGCCGGAAGCGATCCAGGTTGAGCTTCCCTGGCCGCTGGCAACTGGAAGGCAAGGGTTTTATAATTGCGCCAACGGAAACGGAGGGGCCTTCCGGGTGATGCGGAACGCGACCGTGTTGATGAGCGGAGGGATCGACTCGGCCGCGTGCGCACACCTGCTCGCGTGGGAAGGCAACGCCATCAACGCGGTCTTCATCAACCACGGCCAAGCCGCTGCTACCGCTGAGGAACGCGCCGTCAGAGAGATCACCACCCGGATGGGCGCCGATCTATCCTGTTATAGCGTGTTGGGCTCGGAGCCCTTCATGGCGG
>DATCQF010000387.1:0-7808 GCA_036569735.1 Allostellaceae bacterium
GCGTAAGGCCGCAGCCCGGACCAGCATTGCACCGGGCAGTGCCCGCCGCAAACGGATCGGGCCGGCCGCTTGAGACGGCCGGCCCGGGCAATATTTGCTGAACGCGCGGCTTAGTTCGGGCGCGGGCCGACGTAATCCGGCGACGGCTGCACGCCTTGGGTCTGCTTCTCGGCGGGGTAGTAGCCCGCGCCGGGGGAGGGCCCGACATACTGGGGCGAGGGTGTGACGGGCTGGGACTGTTTCTCGGCGGGGTAGTAGCCCACGCCGGGGTTCGGGCCGGGATAGGCCCCCGAGGCGGCGGCGGGCGGGGCGACAGCATTGCCCGGCGGCAACGCCGCGACGCTGCCCGACTGCGCGTGCGCCGCGAAGGCAGCGCCGGCCAACAAGGTTAAACTCAGGACTGTCGTTTTAGCGAAACTCGACATCGGTTTTCTCCGAAAATTCCATCTGGCACGGAAACGAACTCCGAGAGGCACCTCTGGGCTAAACCATCGCATGATGCAAATGAACTTATGCTACGATCACCATGAACGACGATCATTCGCGCAGCCGGACCGACTGCCGATGGGGAGCCTGATGATGATCGGAGGCACGCGCGCCCCGATTTGCCGAATCGTTCCGGGCCGGCCGCTAGGAGGGGCCGGCCCGGCGATCTTGGCGAAACCTGGCTTAGTTCGGCTTCGGGCCGATCCATTCCGGCGACTTCGTCACCGCCTGGGTCTGCTTCTCGGTGCGGGGATACCAGCCTTCACCCGGGCTCGGTCCCGGATAGGTGCCGGAAGGGATGACCGCCTGGCGGGCGGGGCCCGGAATATTGTTGTAGGAGCTGGCCCGGGGGCCGGGCTGCGGCAGGCTGGCAATGCTGGTTCCCGGCATCGTGCTCGATACCGTCTGCGCGGGGGCCGCGGTGGCGATGCCGGTTATCAGTCCAAGACCGAGAACCGCTGACTTGAGGATGGTCGACATGATCTCTCCACTTCAAACGTGTGATCGGAACTTAGGTCGATATACGAATGAAACAAGTGAAAACTGATCCCAGTAGCTATGCAAGCAGTTCATTATAGCAGCCTCGATCTGAACCTCCTGCGGGTTTTCGAGGCTCTGATGGAGGAACGCAGCGTCACGCGCGCGGGTGTGCAGCTCGGGTTGACCCAGTCGGCGATCAGTCATGCGCTGAACCGGCTGCGCTATGTGCTGAAGGACGAATTGTTCGTGCGCGGCCCGGACGGCATGCAGCCGACCGAGCGCGCCGCCGAGATCGCGCCGCGGTTGCGCCAGGGGTTGCTGCAGCTCCAGCTGGCGCTCGCTCCCACCGAGTTCGTTCCCGAAAATACCGATCGGCGATTTACCGTCACCTGCACCGAATATGCCGGAGCGGTGCTGCTGCCGGGTCTGATTGCGCGGCTCAGGGCGGATGCGCCGCATGCCTCGCTGAACGTGCTGCCGAGCAATCTCGGGGTTGCCGAAACCCTGCGCAGCGGGCGCGCCGATCTCGCGATCGGCAGCTTCCGGCGTGCCCCCGAATGGTGCGCGAGCGAGCCTCTGCTGCAGGAGACCCGGGTGTGGCTGATCAGCGCAGATCATCCGGCCGCGGGCGAGGAGATGACCTTGGAGCGGCTGGCCGCGCTGCCCCATCTTGTCATCGCCGCGACCGGCGAGGACGAGCGCGCGATCGACGGCTATGTCGTCGACCACGGGCTCGAACGCCTGGTGACACGCAGCGATGCCGGCTTGCTGGCGGGCGCCTTGGCGGCACGCGGGCTGCGCCGCAACGTCGCGGTGACGACGCCGCATTTCCTGTCGGCCCTGGCGGCGGTCAGCCAATCGGATATGGCCGCGCTGTTGCCGCGCCGGCTGGCGACCGCGTTCATGGGGCGCTATCGGCTGGTTCTGTTGGAGCCGCCTTATTCCTCGCCGCCGTTCGAGGTCATGTCGCTATGGCACCGCGAGCATGGCGATCAGCCGGCGATCGTGTGGCTGCGCCAGCTGCTGCGCGAGGTCGCCGCGCAGTTGTGAGGAACTCGATCAGCCGGGGCGGCCGCGCACCAGCGCAGCGCCGGCGGCGAGTGCGGCCAGCTTCTGGTTGGCAAGGGTGCGGTCGAGCGGCGCCATGCCGCAGTTGGTGCAGGGGTAGAGCCGCTCCGCCGGCACAAAGCGCAGCGCCTGTTCGATCGTCGCCGCGACCTCTTCGGGGGTCTCGGCCGTGGTTGTCGCCACGTCGATCGCCCCGACCAGCACATCCTTGCCGGCGAGCAATCCCAACAGCTCAATGGGGACGTGCGAATTGGCGCATTCGAGCGAGACCTGATCGATCCGGCTCGCCGCCAGCACCGGAAAGATCCGCTCGTATTGACGCCATTCGGCTCCAAGGCTCCCCTTCCACTCGATATTGGCCGGGATGCCGTAGCCGTAACAGATGTGCACGGCGGTCTTGCAGGTGAGGCCCAGCGCCGCACGCTCGAGCGCCGCGACGCCCCACAGGGCGACCTCGTCGAGATAGACGTTGAAGGCCGGCTCGTCGAACTGGACCACATCGACCCCGATCGCCGCCAGCCCCAGCGCCTCCTCGTTCAACAATTCGGCAAACGCCATCGCCATCAGCGCGCGGTCGCCGTAATGCGCGTCGGCCACCGTGTCGACGATCGTCATCGGTCCGGGCAGGGTGAATTTGAGCCGGCGGCTGGTGTGGCGGCGCGCGGTCATCGCTTCGGACGCGTGCACGGCGCCGCGGCGGCGCAGCGGGGCGGTGACGGTCGGCACCAGCGCCTCGTAGCGGTTGTTGCGGATGCCCATGCGTACACGCCGGGCGAAATCGATGCCGTCGATCCCCTCGAGAAAGCCATGGACGAAATGCTGGCGCGACTGCTCGCCGTCGGTGACGATGTCGATCCCGGCCGCTTCCTGGAGCTTCAGCGCGACCAGCGTGGCGTCGCGCTTGGCTTCGATCAGCGCCTCGCCGTCCTGCCGCCAGGGCGCCCACAGGACGCCCGGCTCGGCCAGCCACGAGGGCTTCGGCAGGCTGCCGGCGATCGTCGTCTCAAGCACGGGCGTCCCTCCGGGTCCGTTCACAGCTGCAACGCGGCGAGCAGCGCCTGCCGCTCGGCGTCGTCGGCAGGCGCCCGCTTAGAGGCCACCGCGGCAAGCTCGTGGCTGGCCCGGCGTTGCAGCACGATCTCGGCAAACGGGGCTTCCTGCAGTTTTTGCAGCAGCAAGGTCGGCGTGAAGCCGCATTTATGCGCCATGCTGGAGCGGCCTTGCGCCAGATGGGGGCCGAACCCGAAAAGCATGTCGTGCGCGATCACCGGCCCGGCCGGCGATTGATAAACCACCTCATGCAGCCGATCGCTGGCGATGTACTCGGCGAGTATTTGGAGATCGGGTACGATTACACAGAAAAACCCGTCATCGGCCAGGATACGGTAGATCTCCGCGATCGCCTTGCTGACCTCGAAAAGATACAGGTGTTCAATCCCATGCGATACCCAGACCGCGTCCGCCGAGCCGCTTTCGATCGCCGAAAGATCGGTCATGTCGGCAAGAATATCGGGTGCCATAGTTGCGTCGACGTCGACTCGCACCTCGCGCCAGTCGGCGAACATCGCGGGCAGCCATGCAGCCCCCTTCTCGCCGGCGCCCAATTTGATCAGCATTTTGGGACGCTTGTCCTGCTGATGCGCGGGGGTGTCGCTCATGGCGCGAAATGGGTCCTTCGAGCGTCGCCGCAAGAAATGATCGGAGCGGCGGACGCGGCAACCAGCGAGTTTATCGCACTCTCCGCTGTTGGAAAAGCCGGGCCAGGGGGGGCCAGGGTGTCTTCACAGGACGAGGTTGCGCCATTAGGTTAGGGCTTTGCGATCTGGAATCCGTGCCATGCCCTTTCTCGCCGACCGTCTCGCTCGCGTAAAGCCCTCGCCGACCATGGCGATCACCGCGCTCGCCACCGAACTGGCGGCCTCCGGGCGCGACATTATCACGCTGTCGCAGGGCGAGCCCGACTTCGACACCCCGCCCAATATCCGCGAGGCCGGCATCGCCGCGATCCAGCGCGGGGAAACTCGCTATACCGTGTTCGACGGGCGGATCGAGCTGAAGCAGGCGATCTGCGGCAAGTTCAAGCGCGAGAACGGCCTCGATTACGAGCCCTCCCAGATCACCGTCAGCAATGGCGGCAAGCAGGTGCTCTACAACGCCCTGGTCGCGACCCTGAGCCCGGGCGACGAAGTGGTGATCCCGGCGCCGTACTGGGTCTCCTACCCCGAGATGGTGCTGTTGTGCGACGGCGAGCCGGTGCCGGTGTCGTGCCCGCAGAACAACGGCTTCAAGCTGCGCCCCGAGGATCTCGACGCGGCGATCACGCCGAAGACCAAATGGCTGATCCTCAATTCGCCGTCGAACCCGAGCGGGGCGGGCTATACCGAAGCCGACCTGAAGGGGCTCGCCGAGGTGCTGTTGAAGCACGACCAGGTGTGGATCATGACCGACGACATGTACGAGCACGTCGTCTACGACGATTTCCGCTTTACCACGATCGCCCAGGTCGAGCCCCGGCTCTACGAGCGCACCCTGACGGTCAACGGCGTGTCGAAGGCCTATTGCATGACCGGCTGGCGCATCGGCTACGCCGGTGGGCCCCGGGCGCTGATCCGGGCGATGGGCGCGGTCCAGTCGAACTCGACGGCCAACCCGTGCTCGATCAGCCAGGCCGCCGCGATCGAGGCCTTGAACGGACCGCAGGATTTCATTGCGAAGCACAGCCTTCTGTTCAAGGAGCGCCGCGACCTCGTCGTCGACCTGTTGAACAAGGTTCCCGGCCTCCATTGCCCGCGTCCCGAGGGCGCCTTCTATGTCTACCCCTCGTGCGCCGGGGTGATCGGCAAGCGCACCCCAAAGGGCGCCGTGATCGCCGACGACGAAGCCTTCGTGCGCTATCTGCTCGAAGCCGAGGGCGTTGCGTGCGTGCATGGCGCGGCGTTTGGCTTGGCGCCGCATTTCCGCATCTCCTACGCGACCTCGAACGACGTGCTGCGCGACGCCTGCGCCCGCATCGAGCGCGCCTGCCGCGCGCTGCAGTAGCCCGCGGCGGCGAATGTATCAGGTCAGGACCAGAGGCTATTCGAAGGATAATCCTGAGCAACGCTGGGCACTCCCCGACCGCGTATTCTTTGCGTGCGGGGCGTGCCACATCCTCGCCTACGCTTTCATCGAGCGGTATCGCCCGGCGGCGGCAAAGGCAGTTTGGATCAAGCCAGGGCCGGGCTTTTACGGAAACCACATCTTCGTCCAGACCCCGGCGTGGACGTTCGATTACCACGGCTATTCGGATCCCCAGGCGCTCCTCGATCACTTCTGGAGGCGCGCCCGACATTGGTTGCCCGGCTGGGACGGAACACTCGTCGAGGTTTCCCCGGATGTTCTCCTCTCGGAGGCGAAATCGCGAACGTATGATGGGCTTTGGCTTCGCGAACCCGGTCAGTTTCTGTACAACGCGCTGCCGCGTGCCCGTGCCTACCTGGACCGCTTTCCCGCCCCGAGGTAAAGGCATCGAGGGGCGCGCCAGATTCCGATTGCCAGGGTGGGGGCGGCGCGCCACGATCGGTCCCATGAACTAGCGGCGCCGCCGGCGCCCCGCCGCGGCGGCCGCGCCCGGATCTGAGTGGAGGAGTTCTATGCCTAGCGCCCCCCGCTGTGTCGCCCTGGTAGGCCCCTATCTGTCGGGCAAGACGACGCTGCTCGAAGCCATGCTGTTCGCCAGCGGCACGACGAACCGCCGCGGCAGCGTGCGCGAGGGCAATTCGGTCGGCGATCATGTCGCCGAGGCGCGCGCCCGCCAGATGTCGACCGAGCTCAACGTCGCCAACGCGACCTATCTCGGCGACAAGTGGACGATCCTCGATTGCCCGGGCTCGGTCGAATTGTTGTACGAGGCGCAGCAGGCGATGCTGGTCGCCGACGTCGTCGTCGTGGTGTGCGAGCCCGAGGTCGAGCGCGCGATCACAGTGAGCGCGTTGTTGCGCTTCCTCTCGCGCAACAACATCCCGCACATGCTCTACATCAACAAGCTCGACGCCGCCAATGCGCGGGTGCGCGACGTATTAGCGGCGCTGCAGTCTGTGTCCGATCGCCCGCTGGTGCTGCGCCAGGTCCCGCTGCGCGGGGCCGAAGCCGAAGTCACCGGCTATGTCGACCTGGTCAGCGAGCGCGCCTACCGCTACCGCCCGGGGCAGGCGTCCGATCTCATCCCGTTGCCCGAGGATTTCTGGGACCGCGAGGGCGAAACCCGCACCAGCCTCGTCGAGAAACTCGCCGATTTCGACGATGCGCTGCTGGAACAGCTGCTCGAGGACGTGCAGCCCTCGAAGGAGGAACTCTACCAGCACCTCACCAAGGATTTTCAGCGCAACCTGATCGTGCCGGTCTTTGTCGGCGCGGCCGGGCCGGATCATGGCGTGCGGCGCCTGTGGAAGGCGTTGCGCCACGAGGCGCCGGGCCCGCGCGAGACCGCGGAACGGCTCGGCATTCCGGCCGAAGGCGAACCCTTGGCGCAGGTCTTCAAGACCTATCACCTGCCGCATACCGGCAAGTTGTCGCTGTCGCGGATCTGGCGCGGCGCGGTATCGGAAGGCATGGTGCTGAACGGTGTGCGGGTCGCCGGGGTGGTGCACATTCTGGGCGGTCAGCACGAGAAGGCCGCCGCGGCGCAGCTGGGCGAAGTCGTCGGGCTGACCCGGATGGAGGAGATCGCCACCGGTGCGGTGCTGACCCCGTCGGGCAAGGCCGAGGCGCTGCCGCAGCCCGAGCAGCTGCAGCCGGTCTATGGCCTGGCGATCCACGCCGAAAAGCGCGGCGACGACGTCAAGCTCAGCGGGTCGATCGCCAAGCTGATCGACGAGGACCCGACCCTGCAGCTCGAGCAGAACGCCGAATTGCGCGAGATGGTGCTGTGGGGCCAGGGCGACGTGCATCTGCAGATCGCGATCGACCGGCTGCGCAACCGCCACAACCTCGCGGTGGTCGGCCATCATGCCGCGGTGCCCTACAAGGAGACGATCCGGCGCGCGACCCAGCAGCATTCGCGCTTCAAGCGCCAGTCGGGTGGGCACGGCCAGTTCGCCGACATCACGATCGACGTAAAGCCGCTGCCGCGCGGCTCGGGGTTCACCTTTACCGACAGCGTCGTCGGGGGCGCCATCCCGCGCAACTACATCCCGGCGGTCGAGGAGGGCGTCACCGAGGCGCTGGTGCATGGGCCGCTCGGCTTCCCGGTCGTCGATCTTTCGGTCACCCTGATCACCGGCCAGTTTCACGCGGTCGACAGCTCCGACATGGCATTCAAGACCGCCGGCCGGCAGGCGATCCAGGAAGCGCTGGCGAAATGCGACGCGATGCTGCTGGAGCCGATCGATTCGGTCGACATCTCCGTGCCGAATACCTTCACCGCACGGGCGCAGCGGCTGATCTCCGGGCGGCGCGGGCAGATCCTCGGCTACGACGCCAAGCCCGATTGGTCCGGCTGGGATGTCGTCAGGGCTCAGCTGCCGCGCAGCGAATTGGCCGATCTGATCGTCGAATTGCGCTCCTTGACCCTCGGCATCGGCAGCTTCGCCCATCAGTTCGACCATATGGCAGAGCTGACCGGCCGGCCGGCCGAGAAGGTCATCGCCACCCGCGCCCAGGAAGCCGCGCAGTAGCGTTCGAAGCTGTCGTCCCGGCGAAAGCCGGGACCCACGGTGCAGCAGGATCCGGACCCATCCAACCTCGCCTGCCGCTCGTGCAACATGCAGAAAACTTGCGCGCGGAAAGGTGGATCC
>DATCQF010000388.1:0-1690 GCA_036569735.1 Allostellaceae bacterium
GGTGAAGTCGACGTGATGGCTGGTGGCGTAATCATAGCTGCCCTGGAGCAGTTCGCGGCTGCGTTGGAAATGCGGGTGCACAAACCGCGCCATCAACTCGTAATGCCGCTTTGTCGCTTCCCAATCGGCCCAGTTCTGGGCGAGCTCGCACATCACCCCAAACCCGCCCGACCCGGCGATCAGCCGGTCGATATAGGCGATCGCGTCGTCGGGGGTGCCGATGCAGCCGGTCCCGGTTTCGATCAGCCAGTCGGTCGGGTCCGGCACATCGGGCGGGATGATCGGGAAGGTCGCCACGTCGCGGAAATAATTGGCGAACGCCTGCACCCCGAATTGCACATTCTTGCGCGCCTGTTCGCGGGTCTCGGCGATGTGGAACATGCCGACGACGCGCCAGTTCTTGCGGTCGGGGACATGCCCGTTGGCCCGCGCGGTCTCCTCGTAGAGCCCCCAATTCTCGGTGTGGCGCTCCATCGCCATCGCGCTGGTGCCGCCGATCGACAGCATGCCGACACCGTATTTGCCGGACAGGAACGACCCCGACGGCGAGCGCGCCGCGGCGACCGCCAGTTCCATTGTCGGCTTGGTGTACGGGCGCAACTGCAATTGCGCGTCGGTCAGGTTGAACCAGTCGGTCTTCTTGGTGACGATCTCGCCGCGGAGCAGCCGGACGATGACGTCGAACGAATCGTACATCATCTGGCGCTGGGCGTCGGGGTCGATGCCGATCTTGAGGGCGTCGTGCACCAGGGCGCCCGGGCCGACCCCGAACATCGCCCGGCCGCGCGTCATGTGGTCGAGCTGGACCATGCGGTCGGCCAGCATGAACGGGTTGTGATAGGGCAGGGACACGACCCCGGTGCCGAGCCGGATGTGGCGGGTGCGCTCGGCCGCCGCGGCGATGAACATCTCCGGGCACGCGATCAGTTCGAACCCGCCCGAATGGTGTTCCCCGATCCACGCCTCGTTGTAGCCGAGCCGATCGAGGTGCTGCAGCAGCTCCATGTCGCGCTCGATCGACAGGGTCGGGTTCTCGTCGTGATTATGAAACGGCGCGAGGAAGATGCCGCTGCGCAGGTGGAGATCGCTCATGGTGTTGCCTCGGGAGCGGAAGGCTCGCCTTTGGTGATCGTCGGCGATTGCGCCCGGTTCCGGCAAGCGATTTCCCGGAGGGGCGGACATGCACCTCCATGCACCTGCTCCGGCGGTTGACATATAACGCGGCGCATCATACTTCACCGCGGTGATCCGGTCCTTCAAAGACAGGCGCACCGCGGCGCTGTTCCGGGGCGAGACCGTGGCCGCATTCCGGGCGATCGAAAAGGTGGCGCATCGCAAGCTCGACATGCTCGATGGAGCAACCCGCCTTACGGATTTGGCGGCACCGCCCGGCAACCGCCTCGAGGCGCTGAGGAGCGACCGGGCGGGCCAGCACAGCATTCGGATCAATGACCAGTGGCGCCTCTGCTTCGTGTGGCGCGACGGCGGCGCCGAGCTGGTCGAAATCGTCGATTACCATTGAGGAATGAGGCAATGGCGCGCATCCGCACCCATCCCGGCGAGGTTCTCCGCGAGGAATTTCTGAAGCCGCTCGGCCTGTCGGCCAACGCGCTGGCATTGGCGCTGCGGGTGCCGGCGACCCGGATCGGTGACATCCTGCGCACCGAAAAGCCGCGCGCGATCTCGGCCC
>DATCQF010000389.1:0-8384 GCA_036569735.1 Allostellaceae bacterium
CCACCGCCCATCGAAAAGACATGGATGCCCGGGTCAAGCCCGGCCAAGGGGCGATTTTTGCCGATCCAGCGCCCGCCGATTCCCCCGGGTTGCCGCCGCTGCGAGAGGTTATTGCCCGGCACGGCATCGCCGCGCGCAAAAGCCTCGGGCAGAATTTCATCCTCGACCTGAACCTGACCCGGCGCATCGCCCGCGCCGCCGGGCCGCTCGACCACGCCAGCGTGATCGAGATCGGCGCCGGCCCGGGTGGGCTGACCCGCGCGCTCCTCGCCGAAGGGGCGCGCCGGGTCATCGCGGTCGAGCGCGACCCGCGCTGCCTCGCCGCGCTCGGCGAACTCGCGGCGGCCTATCCCGGGCGGCTCGAGCTGGTGGAAGGCGATGCGCTGGCGCTCGACCCGGTAACCCTCTCCGAGCCGCCGCGCAAGATCGTCGCCAACCTGCCCTACAACATCGCCACCGCGCTGTTGTTGCGCTGGCTCGACCGCATCGGCGACTACGAGAGCCTCACCCTGATGTTCCAGCGCGAGGTCGCCCTGCGGCTCGTCGCGGCGCCGCGCAGCCCGGCCTACGGCCGGCTGTCGGTCCTGGTGCAATGGCTCACCGAGCCAAAAATCCTGTTCGACCTGCCGCCGCGCGCCTTCGTGCCGCCGCCCAAGGTGACCTCCAGCGTGGTGGGACTGACGCCCCGCGCGGCTCCGCTGGCGCCGGCCTCGAAGCCGGTCCTCGAACGGGTCACCGCCGCCGCCTTCGGCCAGCGCCGCAAGATGCTGCGCTCGAGCCTCAAGACGCTCGGCGTCCCGGTGGAGCCGCTGCTCGCCGGCACCGGCATCGCCCCGACCGCCCGCGCCGAGGAACTGTCGGTCGCCGAATTCTGCGCCCTGGCGCGGGCGCTGGAGGCGGCAGGGACGTTCCCAGCCCTCACCCCGCCCTGAGGCGGTTGACGAAATCGGCGAGGCCGAGCTGGCGGGTGCGGCGCAGGCGCTCGGCGGTGACGATCGCCTGGATTTCGGCGACGCTGTCGTCGATCTCGCGGTTGACGATGACGTACTCGTATTCCGACCAGTGGCTCATTTCCTCGGCCGATTTCGCCATGCGCGCGGCGACGACCGCGGCGCTGTCCTGGGCGCGCCGGCGCAGCCGCGATTCGAGCGCTGCCATGCTCGGCGGCAGCACAAACACCGTGACGAGGTCGTGCGGCACGCTCTCGGCGAGCTGCTGGGTACCCTGCCAGTCGATATCGGTGACGACGTCGCGCCCGGCGGCGCGGCGTGCCGTAGCAATGGCCGAACACCGTGGCGTGTTCGAGGAGTTCGGCTCCCGCCACCATCGCATCGAAGCGCACCTGGTCGATAAAGCGATAATCTCTTCCGTCGATCTCGCTGGGCCGGGCCGGCCGCGTCGTGACCGAGACCGACAGGGAAAAGCTCGGGTCGCGTTCGAGGAGGCGATGGGTGATCGTCGTCTTGCCGGCGCCCGAGGGCGACGAAAGGACCAAGAGAAAGCCGCGGCGATGGATGGCTGGCGGGGGAATGCCCGTCGGCGGAGGAATGCTTGGCGAGGCCCGCGGCGGGCTCATTCGAGGTTCTGCACCTGCTCGCGGAACTGCTCGACCGCCGCCTTCAGCGCGAGGCCGATGCGGGTCAATTCGATGTCGGCCGACTTCGAGCACAGCGTATTGGCTTCGCGGTTGAGCTCCTGACAGAGGAAATCGAGCTGCCGCCCGACCGATTCGCCGCGCTCCAGGAGGTCGCCCGCCTGGGCAATATGGGCGCGCAGCCGGTCGAGCTCCTCGCGGATATCCGAGCGGGTGACCAGCATTGCCACTTCCTGCGCCACCCGCTCCTGCGGCATCGTCGGCGCGAGGTCGGAAACTTCGCCCAGGAGGGCGAGGAGCCGCGCCCGGATCGCCTCCGGCTGGGCCGCGGCGCAACCGGCGGCCGCCTCGACGAGGCCGGCCAGCTCGGCGCGCTGAGCCGACAGCATCGCCGACAGCCGCGCGCCTTCCTCGGCTCGCGCCAGCGCCAGCCGGTCGAGCGCCACCGCCCAGCCGTCGACCACCGCCGCGCGACGCGTCTCGACGACGCTTTCCGGGTCGTCCTCGACGGTCTCGATGACGCCGCGCAGGCCGATGAGGCCATCGAGGCGGGGCGGCGCGGCCTCGATATCGCCGGCCAATTCACCGAGCAGCGCGACGATCTGCGCCAGCACCGCACGGTTGATGCGGATCGCGGGCGGCACCAGCCGGTTGACCGACAATGTGGCCGCGATGTTGCCGCGCCGGCAGCGCCGCGCCAGGCTCGCGCGCAGCTGCGCTTCCAGTGGATCGAAACCCGGCGGCAGGCGCAGGCGCAGGTCGAGCGAGCGGCTGTTGACGCTCTTCAGCTCCCAGACCCAGGAGATCCCGTCGGCTTCGCCCTCGGCCCGGGCAAACCCGGTCATGCTGGAAACGCCCACCGCCGCCTCAGTTCCCTGTCGCCGCCCAGCGGTTATAGCGGTCGGCGCCGGCGCCAACAATGGCGGCCGCGCCCGGGAATACGCAGAGCGTGTGCGGGTCAGCGCGGACAGGCGTGCCCGCTGCCGTGGCCGCAGCGCCGCGCGGCCTGTCGCACCGGGGCTGGACGCGGTGGGACGGCGCTCGCCGGGGCGGGCGGTGTCGCGGCCACGGCGGTCGGCGCCGGTTCTGCTTCGGGTTCGAGCGCCGCGCCGCGGCGGTATTGGGCGATGTTGCGGGTCTGCTCGGCGAGGGTCTTGGCGAAGATGTGGCCGCCGCTGCCGTCGGCCACGAAATAGAGGTCCTCGGTCCGCTCCGGGCGCATTGCGGCGCGCAGCGACGACCGGCCGGGATTGGCGATCGGCCCCGGCGGCAGCCCCCTGACGAGGTAGGTGTTGTAGGGCGAATCGACCGCGAGGTCGGCGTGGCCGAGCGGGCGGTCGAGCTTGCCGGCCCCCTCCCCGCTCAGCGCGACCAGGGCGTAAAGCACGGTCGGGTCGGCCTGCAGGCGCATGCCGAGCCGCAGCCGATTGATGAACACGCCGGCGATATGCGGGCGTTCCTCGCCGCGCGCGGTTTCCTTCTCGACGATCGAGGCGAGGATCGCCGCTTCCTGCGGGCTGGCCAGCAAGAGATCCGGCCGGCGCTCGCTCCACAGCTGGGCGAGAAGGTGCGCCATCGCGTGCCGCATGCGCTCGATCAGCTCCTGGCGGCTGTCGCCATGGCTGTAAACGTACGTGTCCGGCAGGAGATCGCCTTCGGACGGAGCCGGCCCGGGGTCGCCGTCGAGGGCCGGCGCGTCACGGACGAGCGCCACGATTTCGGCGCTGGTCAGCCCTTCGGGGATCGTCAGCCGGCGCTTGACCGTCTTGCCGTCGGCGAGGATATCGAGCGCCTGCATCGCGCTCGCCGCGGCCGGAAATTCATACTCCCCGGCCTTGAGCGCCGTGCCGCGCCCGGACAGCCTGGCAATTGCCTCGAACGCGAGCCGGTGCTGGATCACCCCCTCCGCGGCAAGCAGGTCGGCAATCCCGGCGATGCCGGTGTGGGCCGGGACGACGAGCGTGCGCGCCTCGGCGAGCGGCCCCGGAACTTGCGCATCGCGATAGAGCCAGTACCCCACTCCCCCCAGCGCCGCGATGACGATGGCGGTCGTGATAAAGCACCAGGCCAAGAGACGCAGAAACCTCATCTTCGCGCTCCGGCCGCTCCCTCGATCTGCTAACCGGCCGCCGTCCGGCAGCCAGCCGTGCCACCGCCAGCCGTGTGCATCACCGGTCCAAACCCGGACCGCCGAAGATCAGCGATGCGTTGGTGCCGCCGAACCCGAACGAATTCGACAGCACGTACTTGACCCTGCGCTCCCGCGCATGCTTCGCCACGAGGTCGATGTCGCAGGAGGGCGACGGATTGTCGAGGTTGAGGGTCGGCGGGACCACATTGTCGCGCAGGGCGAGGATCGCGAATATCGCCTCGGCGCTGCCGGCGGCGCCGAGCAGATGCCCGATCGCCGATTTGGTCGACGACATCGAGAGCTTGTAGGCGTGATCGCCGAACAGCCGCTTGACGGCACCGAGCTCGATCTCGTCGCCGAGCGGTGTCGAAGTACCGTGGGCATTGATGTAATCGATGCTGTCGGGCGCCAGCCGCGCGCTTTTGAGCGCATTGCGCATCGAGCGGAAGGCGCCGTTGCCGTCCTCGGCGGGCGCCGTCAGGTGATAGGCATCGCCCGACATGCCGTAGCCGAGCACCTCGGCGTAGATCCGGGCGTCACGCGCCTTGGCATGCTCCAATTCTTCGAGCACCAGAATGCCGGCGCCTTCGCCCATCACGAACCCGTCGCGGTCCTGATCCCAGGGGCGCGAGGCGCGTGGCGGGTCGTCGTTGAAATTGGTCGAGAGCGCCCGCGCCGCGGCGAAACCGGCAAGGCCGAGGCGGCAGATAGCGGCCTCGGTGCCGCCGCAGACCATGACGTCGGCATCGTCGAGCATGATCAGCCGCGCCGCATCGCCAATCGCGTGCGCGCCGGTCGAGCAGGCGGTCACCACCGCGTGGTTGGGCCCCTTGAAGCCATAGCGGATCGACACGTTGCCCGAGGCGAGATTGATCAGGCTGGACGGGATGAAGAACGGCGAGATGCGGCGGGGCCCGCGCTCGTGCAGCGTGATCGCGGCCTCGGCGATCCCCGGCAGGCCGCCGATGCCGGACCCGATCATCACGCCGGTGCGCTCGCGTTCCTCGTCGCTGTTGGGCACCCAGCCGGCATCCTCGACCGCCTGAACCGCCGCCGCTATCGCGAAGATGATGAACTCGTCCATGCGCCGGTGGTCCTTGGGCGGGACCCAGTCATCGGCGTTGAACAGCCCGGACGCACGATCGCCGCGCGGCACCTGCCCGGCCACCCGGGACGGCAGGTCGGAGACATCGAAGGACTGGATCGCGCCAATCCCCGATTCGCCCGCCACCAGGCGGCTCCATACCCGCTCGAGCCCGATGCCCAGCGGCGTCACGAGCCCCATGCCGGTGACGACGACGCGCCTCATGCGCCCCTCATGTCCCGGCTCATGCGACGAGAGCTCCCGCGGTAAAGTGCCGAGCCCAGCTCCGGCGGACCCGGCGCCAGGCGTGCAAAAACACGTTCAGCTGTGCGCCTCGATGAAGCTGACCGCGTCCTTGACGGTCACGATCTTCTCGGCCGCGTCATCCGGGATTTCGCACCCGAATTCCTCCTCGAAGGCCATCACCAGCTCGACGGTGTCAAGGCTGTCGGCCCCCAGATCGTCGATAAAGCTGGCATTCTCGGTCACCTTGGCTTCATCGACGCCGAGATGCTCAACGACGATCTTCTTGACCCGCTCGGCGACGTCGCTCATTCGATCTTTCCTCGATTACGTGCTGCTAATTGGTACGTGCTGCTAATCGGCTCTGTTCAGCGCAGTCCAGGCGCCCCGATTGCGGGCTTTGCCGTGATATCTCCGCCATCAGGAACCGGTCGAAGGCGCGGCTCACATAACACGAATTCGCCCGGCGTAAAAGTTCCCGCCGAGCATGGGTGCCGGGTGGGCCGCGCGGTGCCGGGGTCTGTCATCGCCGCCTCACACCATGGCCATGCCGCCATTTACATGGAGCGTCTGGCCGGTGATGTAACCCGCTTCCGCGCTGGCCAGATAGACTGCGGCCGCGGCGATATCCTCGACGGCGCCGAACCGTCCCATCGGGATCGCCGCGGCGATTCGCCCGCGCTGCTCGTCGTTCAGCTTGTCGGTCATCGCCGTCGTGATCAGCCCCGGCGCGATGCAATTGACGGTGATGCCGCGGGTCGCGGTCTCGGCGGCCAATGATTTCGCCATGCCGATCAGCCCGGCTTTCGCCGCCGCGTAATTCGCCTGCCCCGGATTGCCGGTGACCCCGACCACCGAGGTGATGCAGATCACCCTGCCGTGGCGGCGCCGCACCATGCCGCGCAGCGCGGCACGGGTCAGGCGAAAAGCGGCGGAAAGGTTGACCTCGATGACGGCGTGCCAATCCTCGTCGCGCAGGCGCAGCGCGAGGGCATCGCGGGTGATGCCGGCATTGTTGACGAGGATGTCGATGCCCCCGAGCACCGCCTCGGCGTCGCGCACGAGGCGGTCGGACGCTGCGGGGTCGGCGAGATCGGCGGCCAGCGCATGCGCGCGCTCGCCGAGTTCCTCGACGAGGCCGGCGAGCACCGCGGTGCGCGTGCCCGTCACCGCGACCTGGGCGCCCTGGCGATGCAGCGCTCGCGCGATCGCGCCGCCGATGCCGCCGGAGGCCCCGGTCACCAGCGCGCTCTGGCCCGACAGATCGAACATATTGCCGGCGCCGGTCATTTCAGCCGCGCCATCAGCTGTTCGACCTCGGCCGTCGTGCCGACCGACCGCGCCGACAGCGTGCGGTCGACCCGCTTGACGAGCCCCGCGAGGACCCGCCCGGCGCCGATCTCGACGACCTCCTCGACCCCGTTCTCGGCGAAAAACAGCACGCTCTCGCGCCAGCGCACCATTCGGGTCGCCTGCTCGACGAGGAGGCGCTTGATCTCCTCGGGGTCGCTGGTCGCGGCGGCGGTTACATTGGCGACGAGCGGCACGACCGGAGCCTTGAGCGCGGTCGCGGCGAGCGCTTCGGCCATGATGTCGGCGGCCGGGCTCATCAGGGAGCAATGGAACGGGGCGCTGACCGGCAGCATGATCGAGCGCCGCGCTCCTCGCCCGGCGGCGAGCGCGACGGCGCGTTCCACCGCGCCCTTATGACCGCTGACGACGATCTGGCCCGGGCAATTGTCGTTGGCAACCGCGCAGACCTCGCCCTGCGCCGCCGCCTCGGCGACCGCGCGCGCGGTCTCGACATCGAGCCCCAGCAGCGCCGCCATCGCCCCCTCGCCGACCGGCACCGCCTTCTGCATTGCCTGGCCGCGTCGCTTGACGAGGCGCACCGCTTCGGGAACCGACAGCGCCCCGGCCGCGGCAAGCGCGGAATATTCGCCGAGCGAGTGGCCGGCGACATAGGCGGCCTCTCCGGCGATAGCGAAACCGGCCTCGCCCTCGAGCACGCGAATGACGGCCAGGCTGACCGCGAGCAGCGCCGGCTGCGCGTTCTCGGTCAGGGTCAGCTCGCTCTCCGGGCCCTCGAACATCAGCTGCGAGAGATGCTGCGACAGCGCCTCGTCGACTTCGTCGAAGAGGCGGCGCGCCGCCGGAAACGCCTCGGCCAGCGCCTGGCCCATGCCTGGCGACTGCGACCCCTGGCCGGGAAACACAAAAGCCCGCTTCATGCCCGGCGCGTCCCCCTCGCGGCCGCCCGCTCGGCCACCGCGCCCGTCATAACCCGACGTGCGGCCCTGTCAAGGGCTCCCCAAGGGGCACGCGAGAAGCTCCCGGGAAAACTCATTTGCAGAAGCGCAGATCGTCGCGCTCGTTCTCGTAATCGGTCATCACCTGGTGGAGGATGTTATCGGGCTTGAGCGCCTTCAGCGCCTCCTGAATCTGCTTCAGGCTCGCATCGTCATAGACGATCGGCTTCGGGCATTTGCTCGTGCCGCTGCAGCCGCCCGCCAAGAGCGCACAGGCGAGCGCCAGCCCCGCTCCAGGTCGCATCGTCCCCCTCTCCCCGTGGGCACACGATGCCCGGCGGCGGGGGCAGGATCAAGCGGGATCGGGGGGATGCGGCGTTGAGGCACCCGGTCGTGCAGGACCGCAAGTTGCACTGCGCCAGGTGGATTATTCACCCGCCAGCCTTGGGGCCGCCGGCGAGGGTGGTGAGCTGCCCGGCGAGCCCACCGAGCCAGATCGCGGTCGACAGCGGGTCGCCCGCCGGCGGAGTGGCGCAGGCCGCGTCGCCGAAGCTCTCGATCGAGGCGA
Organism: Allostellaceae bacterium; assembly: GCA_036569735.1. Lineage (GTDB taxonomy): Bacteria > Pseudomonadota > Alphaproteobacteria > ATCC43930 > CGMCC-115725 > DATARH01. Next base: position 7,870 of record DATCQF010000389.1, read on the forward strand.
GCTTGGCCGCGGTGGCGGCGGGCACCACCCCGGCGGCGATCGTCGCGTCGGCCGCCGCCTTGGCCGTGCCGTATTCGGCGCAGGCGGGCGCGATATAAGGGCTGGCGGCCTCGGTGATCTTGTCAACCGCGGTAAGGACGGAGCCGGCCGAGCCAAGCCCGCCGAGCACCACCGCCGGAACGCCGGCGCAGCCGGCGAGTGTCTGGATCACGGCAAACACCAGGACGATCGCGCGGATCGTGCCGCGCTCTTTCAGAACCAGCCCGAGCATTGCGCAGCCGCCGGCCAGCAACTGGGCAAGCTGCCCGGCGATCGTGTCGGAGAGGTTCCAGCCGACCAGCGCCAACAGGGCGCCGAGCCCGGCATAACTCGACGGCTCACTGAACCGGGCAAGCAGATATTCGAAGATTTGCATGATGGCTCCTTTGGTCACGCCCCTTCGCGCATGAAAAAAGCCGCCCGCGGGCGGCTCGGACAGCTGGCAGGGACGAGGGTGGTCAGCTGGAGGGAGAGGC
>DATCQF010000390.1:0-1771 GCA_036569735.1 Allostellaceae bacterium
GTCGAGCTCGCCGCCGGCGATGTCGTGGTGATCCCGGCCGGCATCGCGCACAAGCGCGAAGCGGCGACGGGCGACCTCCTGGTGATCGGCGCCTACCCGCGCGGCCAGCATCCCGATATGTGCCGGGCGGACGCCGACAGCCGCGACCGCGCGCTCGCCAACATCGCCGCCGTCGCGCTCCCCGAGGCCGATCCGGTCACCGGGCGGGCCGACCCGCTGCTCCTATGCTGGCGCGAAGCGCACTAGCCCCGCTCACCCCGTACGTTCTGCTCATCTACGACAGGTGGCGGCGGGGCAGGAGCCTGTGCCAGGCAGCGCCCGGCATAGAGGATCTCGCCGCCGTTGCCGAACGGGCCTTCGGCGTCGGGGGCAAAGTGCCGCGTATCGATGACATACCCGTCGGGGCACATCGCATGCACCTTGAGCGCGTCGGCGATCCAGCCGCGGCGCAGCCGCTCGGCCGTGCCGTCGTCGTTGGCGGTTATCACCGGGTTGGTATGCGCGCTGTATTGGAACGAGGCGGGGCCGGTGGCGCCAAAGCCTTCGACCCGGGCCGATCCGACGCAACCAGCGAGCGCCAGGAGGCAAACAAGAGCGAGCATGCGCATCGGGCCGGATCTCCAAGGGTCAAGCGGTTCTCTATTCCCGATTCCGCGCCGCAGGGCAAGCGCTGCGGTTGAACGCACATTTTATGTCAGCGGTGGGGAACGCCGGCGGCGGCGGTGCAGAATGCCGCGCGGCTTCGGCCGTTGTCATGCGGGCGAGGAGGGGAGTGGCCAGAGGAGCAATACGTGGAACGGCAGAACAATTTCGACCTGCTGCGGCTGATTGCGGCGGTCTCGGTGATCTTCAGCCATGCTTTTTTGCTGTCCGAGAATTCGCAGGATCACGAGCCGCTGATGATCCTAACCGGCGGCCAGACGATTCTCGGGGTCGTCGGCGTCTTCGTGTTTTTCACGATCAGCGGCTATCTCGTCACCCAGAGCTTCGACACCACAGCCTCGCCGCTGGTGTTCCTGGCCAAGCGTGCGCTGCGAATCTTTCCCGGCCTTTTGGCGTGCCTTCTGGTGTGCGCGTTCGTCATCGGCCCCTTGGTCACCGGGTTGTCGCTTGCCGAATATTTCGGGCGTTCGGAGCCATACCTCTTTGTCCTCCACAACGGCGTGCTCGACACCGAGTACAACCGGCTGCCCGAGGTGGTCTTCGGGCCGGGAAATATCGGCGGCATCGTCAACGGGCCGCTGTGGAGCCTGCCCTGCGAAGTCTTGATGTACCTGATGCTGTTCGGCCTCGGGGTGTGCCGGCTGCTGACGCTGCGAACGGGGCTGGTGCTGCTCCTAATCGGGACCCTTTGCCTGTGGTTCGAGGTCACCGACGCGCTGGGCGGCGCGTTCTGGCTGCTCGGCTTTTTCGCGGCGGGGATCTGTGGCTATCGGCTGCGCGGGTCGGGGTTGTTCGCCGGGCGGTGGGCTCTCGTCGCAGCGCTCGGCCTCCTGCTCAGCATTCCGGCGCACCTGTTTCTCATCGGGTTTCTGCTGTTCGGCAGCTATCTGGTGCTCTACCTCGCGCTCAACAAAAAGGTTGGGCCGGTGCCGGCCGCCCGGTTCGGCGATCTGTCCTATGGGCTTTACATCTATGGCTGGCCGATCGAGCAGTGCGTCGTCTATTTCAGCGGCGGGGCGGCGCCGTGGTGGCAGGTGTTCGGGGTCGCGCTTGCCGTGGCGGCGCCGGCCGCGTTGCTGTCGTGGCACGGGATCGAACGACGCTGCCG
>DATCQF010000391.1:0-9710 GCA_036569735.1 Allostellaceae bacterium
GCCTCAAGGTCAGCCTGCGCCGGGCAGTTGGCCGGCAGAAGCCGCAGGGCGAATCGTTTCTCAAGGAGGCGATGGCGGCCGGCGCCGATCTGATGCTGAAGGGCGCCTATACGCGAAGCCGCCTGCGGCAGATGATCTTTGGCGGCGCCACCCGCCACATCATCATGGAAGCCAAGATCCCGGTGATCATGGCGCGCTGACGAGCCTGCTGAACAACCTGGTCGAAATCCTTGCCGGATGGTGAAGCCGTCGCGGAGCTGAACCTGCCGGCACCGTAGAACTTGCCGACCCGTTTCCTAGTCTGTGACGCGGCGCGCGATCGCGCTGCGCGGGCAGCAGGGGAGGTAGCCATGCGGTGGTCAATGCCGTGCCGGGCGGCGCGGCTGTGCACGGCGGTACTTTGGGCCGGCGTTGCCGGTGTTGCCGCTGTAGCCGTGGCATCCCCGGTGGCTGCGCAAGCGCCGCCTCCCTCCCCGGAAGCGAACGAGATCGCCGCCTGCCTGTGCCTCGGGCAGGCGGTCTCCGCGCTGGGTGCCGATACGACCGGACGGCAGCGCTCCTACGCGGCGGTCCAGGACGAGTTGGCGCGGCTCGATGCGCAGCTGCAAAGCGAGCGCGCCGGCATCGACGTCAACAATCCGCAATCGGTCGCGCGGTTCCGCCAGCTGCTCGGGCAACGCGACGCCGCCTTCCAGCGCTCGACGAGCCTGGCATCCGGCGATCTGGCGGGAGCGGTCGAGCGCTACAACGCGCGGGTCAACGAATACAACGCGCGCTGCGCCGACCGGCCGCGCGACCCGGTCCTGCTCGGCCGGGTCCAGGCGACGCTGTCCTGCCCGCCGTCGTATTGATTCGGCGCCGGATCAATCCGCGCGTCCGGGGTACAAAAGCTCGGGGGCGATTTCGGGCTCGGCGATCACCGCCCACCCTCCACCGCGCCAGGCCCGGAAGAAACAGCTGCGCCGCCCGGTATGGCAGGCGACGCCTTCCTGGTCGACGAGCAGCAGCACCGTGTCGCCGTCGCAATCGAGGCGCAGCTCGCGCAAGTGCTGGATCTGCCCGGAGGTCTCGCCCTTGCGCCACAGCGCCTGGCGCGACCGCGACCAATAGCAGGCCCGTCCCTCGGCGAGCGTGAGCTTGACCGCCTCCCGGTTCATCCACGCCATCATCAAGACTTCGCCGGTGTCGTGCTGCTGGGCGATCGCGGGGACCAGCCCGTCGGGGCCGAACTTGATCTCACCGAGCGCGTGCTCGATCGCATCCGTCACGGCTTTCTCCTCAGCTGCTTTCGCCTAGAGCATGTTCCGGAAAAGTGGAAGCCGCTTTTTCGACGAGAACATGCTCCAGATCGTCAAGTTAGGAGCGAAATCCGATTCCATTAAATCGGATTTCGCTCTAGGCGCTCAGCTGCGCCAGCGCAGGGTGCGCGCGGTGACCGGGTTGACGAAGGGCCGTCCCTCGGCGCGGGCGCGGCGGTATTCCGCTTTGAGTCGATAGTACCAGCGCGCCTGGGTGTCGGCATCGTCGATCAGCGCCAGCACCGGCGCGAAGCGCAGCCCCTCGGACTGGCGCCGCATGATATCGCGGTCCTGGCGCAGAAAGGCGCGCACATAGGGGCGCAACAGCGGTTTCAGCAGCGAGAGCCACGGCGCCCGCCAATAGATGCAGTGGTTGACCGCGGTGGTCGTGTCGTCGACCGGGGTCAGCGCCGTCAGATTGGCAAGCGCATAGCGCGCGGTCCGGGTCTCTTCGATCCTGACGCTCGGCAGCCGGAACACGATCTCGGTCTCGGGCGCCCCGCCGAGCAGCCGATAGGCCCGCGAGTTGGCGGAAGGGGCGTGCCGGCTCATCGTGAAGCCATAGGGCGAGAGCTCGAACGCCTTCGCCTTTTCGTGCACCGACCGGCGCGAGCGCCACCACCACGCGCTGTGGACAAAGGGGCCGTGCGCCGGGTCCATCAGGCCGACGACGGCATGGTCGATCGGCGCCGCGAAATGCATGGTCTCGACGACTTGAGGCGCGGCCGATTCGGCAAAACCCTCCAGTACCGGGATGTCGGGCGCCGTACCCGGGTCGCTGCCGAAGAAGACCCAGATGTTGCCCTGCACCTCGCGCGCCGGATAGCGGGCGACCGCGATCCGGGCGAGGTCGAAGGCCTGGCCCGGGACCAGGGAGGGGATGGCCGTGCAGCGCCCGTCGGTGGCAAAGCGCCAGCCGTGATAACAGCATTCGAGTTGCGCGCCGTCAAAGGCGCCGAAGGAGAGCGGCATGCCGCGGTGCGGGCAGATGTCGCGCAGCGCGAAGACGGCGCCCGCGCGGTCGCGCCCCAACAGCACCTTCTCGCCAAGCATGATGCGGGCAATCGTGCGGCCGCGCCCGACCTCCCGGCCCGGCGCCGCGTAGTACCAGGCCTCGCGCAATGGCGCCGCCGCATCTGCCGCCGGGTCTTCCACCGGGTATTCTCCTGCGCCACATGGCGCTGAGGCTATCGCTCGGCCACGCCACCGGCTATTTTCGCCCCGGTCAACACTCTGGCAGCAGTTTCGCGAATTTTGGCGATAAATTCAGCCGTGCTCCGCATCATCCGACATCCCGGTTCCCAATCGAGCCAACCGCGCGGCGCGGTGCTGGCGATGGGCAATTTCGACGGGTTGCACCGGGGCCATGCGGCCCTGATCGGCGAGGCACGGGACCGTGCCCGTGTTGCCGGCCTGCCGGCGGCGGTGCTGACCTTCGAGCCGCATCCGCGCGGCGTCTTTATGCCCGGGGGCGAGCCGTTCCGGCTGACCCCGTTCCGCGTCAAGGAGCGCGAGATCGCGCGGCTCGGGGTCGATCTCCTGTTCGTCCAGCATTTCGACCTCGCTTTCGCCAGGAAGAGCGCCGAATCCTTTGTCGACGAGGTGCTGCTCGGCGCGGTCGGCGTCGGCCACATCGTCGTCGGGCACGATTGCACCTTTGGCAACCGGCGCCGCGGCACGCCCGAGATGCTGCGCGCCGCGGGGGCCGAGCACGGCTTTGGGGTCACCGTGGTCGACCCGGTGCGCGGCCCCGACGCGACGGCCTATTCCTCGACCCATATCCGCGAGCTGCTGAAGTCGGGGAAGCCCCGCGAGGCGGCCGCCCAGCTCGGCCGCTCCTGGGAGATCGACGGGCGCGTCATGATCGGCGACCGGCGCGGCCGGACGATCGGCTTTCCGACCGCCAATCTCGCGCTCGGCGAATATCTGCGCCCCGCTCTCGGGGTCTATGCGGTGCGCGTCGCCGGGGATGGCCCGGACGATGCGTTCGCCGGCCGCACGATCGACGGCGTCGCCAATCTCGGGCTGCGCCCGACGGTCGGCGGCGAGGAACCGCGCCTCGAAGCCCACCTCTTCGACACCGACACCGACCTCTACGGCCGCCACCTGCGCGTCTCGCTGGTCGACTTCATCCGCCCCGAGCGCAAATTTGCCGGCCTCGACGCATTGAAGGCGCAGATCGCCGAGGACGCGCAGAAGGCGCGCTCGATCCTGGCGGGACTGACCGCGGATTGAACGGGAGTGCAGCAGCCTATGACGAAGACCTCGATCAGTGTCCGCGTGGATCCCGAACTGGGTGACCAGCTATCGACGGTGGCCGCTCGTCTCGATCGCCCCAAATCGTGGGTGATCGAGCACGCTCTCAAGGAGTTCATCGAGCTTCAGCTGTGGCAGTTCGCGGCGATCGAAGAAGGCTTGCGAGACGCCGATGCCGGGCGGGTGGTGCCGCATGAGGATGTCGTTGCCTGGGTCGAATCGTGGGGTCGCCCCGACGAACGCCCCATGCCTGAATGCAAATAGTCTGGACCGCCGCCGCGCTGCGGGACCTTGCCGCCATTCGTGAATTCATCGCCGCCGATAATCCTCGGGCGGCGGACGCCAAGTTCAGTTGATCCTGGCCGGCGTCGCCACATTGCTGCAGTTTCCGCAAATCGGGCGGCCGGGCCGGGTCATTGGGACCAATGAGCTTGTCATCGGCCGGACACCTTATCTGGTTCCCTACAGGCTTCGCGGTGAAACGATCGAGATCGCTCGCGTCCTGCACGCCCGGCAGCGCTGGCCGGATCGATTGTGAGCCTTGGCGGGAGGCGTCCGCGCCAACAACCCCCTCGAATTCCGCCCTCGCCGCTGCTATATCTGCGCGATGATGGCGAACCGCGGATGGATGCTGCGAATTACCGGCCCGATCCTCGGCTGAGGATCGGGGCGCTTCGCGTTTTTTTTGCATTCATTCCGGGGTTGACCATGCCGACGGATTACCGTCCGACCGTTTTTCTCCCCACTACCGAGTTCCCGATGCGCGGCGGTCTGCCGCTGCTCGAGCCGAGGCTTGTCGAACGCTGGCAGGCGATGGGGCTCTACCAAAGGCTGCGCGAGGCGTCGCGGGGGCGCGACAAATTCGTGCTGCACGATGGGCCGCCCTATGCCAATGGCGACCTCCATCTCGGCCATGCCCTCAACAAGATCCTCAAGGACGTCGTCAACCGCTCGCAGCAGATGCTCGGCAAGGACGCGCCCTATGTGCCGGGCTGGGACTGCCATGGCCTCCCGATCGAATGGATCGTCGAGGAAAAGTACCGCGCCAAAAAGCAGTCGAAGGACAGCGTGCCGATCGCGCAGTTCCGCCAGGAATGCCGTGAATTCGCGGCCTATTGGGTCGAGCGCCAGAAGGAACAATTCCAGCGTCTCGGCGTCATCGGCGACTGGGACCACCCATACCTGACGATGAGCTTTGACGCCGAGGCGCAGATCGTCCGCGAGATCGGCAAGTTCCTGGTCAATGGCGGGCTCTACAAGGGCGCCAAGCCCGTCCTGTGGTCGGTCGTCGAGCAGACCGCGCTCGCCGAGGCCGAGGTCGAGTATCACGATCACCGCTCGAACACCGTCTGGGTGCGCTTCCCGATTGTGCATCCGAGCCTGCCGGCGCTCGCCGGGGCGGCCGCGGTGATCTGGACGACGACCCCGTGGACATTGCCGGGCAACCGCGCGATCGCCTTCAGCGCCGGGCTCGAATACGCCGTGCTGCGGGTCGACGGCGCGGGCGAAAAGAGCCGCGCCCGCGTCGGAGAACGCATCGTCGTCGCCGTGCCGCTGATCGAGGAGGTCGCTGCGCGCGCCGGGATCGAGGCGCATACGGTCGAGGCGCGTTTTCCCGGGACGGCCCTCGCCGGCACTGTCACGCGCCACCCGCTGGCGGGGCAGGGCTATGAGTTCGACGTGCCGCTGCTCGCCGCCGATTTTGTCGAGGCTGACACCGGCACCGGCCTCGTCCACATCGCGCCCGGGCACGGCGCCGACGACTGGGAGCTCGGCCAGGCGAATGCGCTCCCGGTACCCGACACGGTCGGGCCGGACGGGGTCTACCTGCCCGCCGTCCCGCTCTTCGCCGGGCGTGCGGTGTACCGCCCCGACGGGAAGCCGGGCGACGCCGATGCATCGGTCATCGCGGCGGTCGAGGCGGCGGGCGGGCTCCTGGCGCGCGGGACCCTCACACACTCCTACCCGCATTCCTGGCGCTCGAAGGCGCCTCTCATCTTCCGCAACACGCCGCAATGGTTCATCAGCATGGCGGCGAACGATCTGCGGCAGAAGGCGCTTCAGGCGATCGAGGAGACCCGCTGGATCCCGCCGCAGGGCCGGAACCGCATCGCCGCGATGGTCGAGGGCCGGCCCGATTGGTGCGTCTCGCGCCAGCGCGCCTGGGGCGTGCCGATCCCGGTCTTCGTCAATAAGAAAACCGGGGAGCCCTTGCGCGACGGCGCGGTGGTCGAGCGGGTCGCCGCCGCGGTCGAGCGCGAGGGCGCCGACGCCTGGTACACCACCGACGCGGCGGTGTTTCTCGGCAACGCCTACGCTCCGGCCGAATGGGAAAAAGTCACCGACATCATCGAGGTATGGTTCGATTCGGGCTCGACCCACGCCTTCGTCCTCGAAAAACGGCCCGAGCTGAAGTGGCCGGCCTCGCTCTATCTCGAAGGCTCCGACCAGCACCGCGGCTGGTTTCATTCCTCGCTCTTGGAAAGCTGCGGCACCCGCGGCCGCGCGCCGTACGAGGCGGTGTTGACGCACGGGTTCATCCTCGACGAGACCGGGCGCAAGCAGTCGAAGTCGCTAGGCAACGTCGTCGCACCCCAGGACGTCATCAAGCAGAGCGGCGCCGACATCCTGCGGCTGTGGGTCGTCGCTTCGGACTATACCGAGGATCTGAGCCTCGGCCCCGAGATCCTGAAGCACCTCGGCGACAGCTATCGCCGGCTGCGCAACACGCTGCGTTACCTGCTGGGCGCGCTCGCCGGGTTCTCGCCGGCCGAGGCGGTCGAGCCCGAGACGATGCCCGAGTTGGAGCGCTGGGTGCTGCACCGCCTCTATGAGCTCGACCAGGTCGTGCGAACCGCGATCGACGCCTACGATTTCCACACGATGTTCACCGCGCTGCATAATTTATGCGCGGTCGATCTGTCGGCGTTCTATTTCGATATCCGCAAGGACCGGCTGTACTGCGACGGCGTCGACGACAAGGGGCGCCGCGCGACCCGCACGGTGCTCGACCGCACCTTCAATTGCCTGGTGCGCTGGCTGGCACCGATCCTCGCCTTTACCGCCGAGGAGGCGTGGCTCGCCCGCCATGGCGACGCGCCCGGGCGCAGCGTCCATCTCGCATTGTTCAGCCCCGTGCCGGGCGCCTGGCATGACCCCGCGCTCGGCGCGCGCTGGGCCGAATTGCGCGATCTGCGCCGGGTCGTCACCGGGGCGCTCGAAGTGGAGCGCGCCGCCAAGCGCATCGGTTCCGGCCTGCAGGCCGCGGTCCTATTGTTCGTGCCCGAGCGGCTCCTTCCCCTGCTGCGCGAGGTCGATCTCGCCGAATTGTGCATCACCTCGGAGGGGACGGCGCGGGCCGGGGCGCCGCCCGAGGGCGCGTTCACCCTCGCCGATGTCGCCGGGGTCGGGGTCGTGGTGAAGCCGGCATCCGGCACGCGCTGCGAGCGCTGCTGGCGGGTGCTGCCGGAAGTCGGGCGTATCCCTGGCCACGACGATCTGTGCGGCCGCTGCGCCGAATTGCTCGACCGCGGCGCGATTCCGGCCCAGGCCGCGTCCGGCAAACTGCCGGCTGCGGGGTGATGCCCGGAGGCGAATGATGCCCGGAGGCGTATTATGCCCGGAGGCGAATGATGCTTGGACGCGGGCTCGCCGCGGCGGCCGCCGCCGCGATGCTCGATCAGGCAACGAAGTGGATGGTGCTGGGGTTTTTCGGCGAGGCCGGGTGCGCCCCTCATCGCGTGGTGGTGAGCCCCTTTCTCGACCTCGTTCTGACCTGCAATGCCGGGGTCAGCTTTGGCCTCTTCAACCGCACCGGCGTCAATTCCTTGATCTTCTCGCTGTTCGCCGCATTGATCGTCGTGGTCCTCCTCATCTGGCTCGCCCGGGTTCGCGCGAGCTTTCTCGCCCTGGCGATCGGCCTCATCATCGGCGGCGCGATCGGCAATGTCGTCGACCGGCTGCGCTTTGGGGCGGTCATCGACTTCCTTTATTTTCATGCTGGCTCATGGTATTGGCCGGCCTTCAACCTTGCCGACAGTGCCATTTGCCTCGGGGTGGCGGCGATGTTGCTAGACGGCATGCTGTTGCGGCGCGCGGCGTCGCAAGCAAAGGGGAGGGAAGATATTTCACCATGATCGGTCATGATCGCGCAGCTGTTGGATGGCACGGCCCTCCTCTACTTGCGGTTGCTTGTGTGTGCGCGACCCTGATGCTGCCGGGCTGCACCGATTTTCGCCGAGCGCTCGGCATGGACCGGGTCGGGCCCGACGAATTCGCCGTCGAGTCGCGGGCGCCGCTGACGCTCCCCCCCGAGTTCGACCTGCGCCCGCCGCAGCCCGGGGCGCCCCGCCCGCAGGAGATCACCGCCGCCGACAAGGCGCGCAAGGTCATCGATACGGCCGGGCCGGGCGAACCGGGCAAGCAGGCGACAGCCGCCTTGAAAATCCCCGCGGGCGGGGTTGGCGGCGGCGGTGCGCAGCTCGATCCCAGCCAGCAGGTCGGCGATCAAAGCCTGGCGAACAAGCTGCTCCACACCAATGACAATGCGCCGGCCGGCGCGGCCGAGAAGCGCGAAACCGAAACCCTTAAAGGTGTCTATTGACCGCTCAAGCGCCTCTTGGACTTAGGGGTTGCAATCCCCGGCTGCCTCGTTTCCGTGGATGCACGATTTTTCTCGCGCTGCTGGTCGGCGCGCTGGGAACCGCCTCGCCCGCCCCGGCACAACAATTCGGCGCCGAAAGCTTCACTCTGGAGAACGGGCTGCAGGTCGTCGTGCTGCCGAACCACCGGGCTCCCGCGATCACCCAGATGGTCTGGTACAAAACCGGCGCCGGCGACGATCCACGCGGCAAGTCCGGCATCGCCCATTTTCTCGAACATCTGATGTTCAAGGGCACCGCGGCGCATCCTCCCGGCGCCTTCAGCGCGCTGATCGCGCAGAGCGGCGGACGCAACAACGCCTTTACCACCGAGGACTACACGGTCTTTCACGAGACCGTGGCGCAGGACCGGCTCCCCCTGGTCATGCAGCTCGAAGCCGATCGCATGACGGGGCTGGTGCTCGACGACAAGGTGGTTTTGCCCGAACGCGACGTCATCCTCGAAGAACGCCGCACGCGCATCGATAACGAACCCTCGGCGCTGTTGCGCGAGCAGCTCGAGGCGACCCTCTTTCTCAATGCCTCCTCCCGGGTTCCGACGATCGGCTGGGAAGCGGAGATGCGGGGCCTCGGCACCGCGGACGCGCTCGCCTTCTATCGCCAATGGTACGCGCCCAACAATGCGATCCTGATCGTCGCCGGAGATGCCGACACGGCAGAGGTGCGCCGGCTCGCCGAGGAGAATTTCGGGAAGCTGCCGGCACGCCCGCTCCCGGCGCGGATCCGGCTCGACGAACCGCCGCATCACGCCGCCGCCCGGCTCGAGATGAAAAGCGCCCGCGTCGCACAGCCGAGTTTGCGGCGGCTCTATCTGGCGCCGAGCCGTCGCGCCGGTGCGACCGGCCACGCCTATGCGCTCGAGGTCCTCGGCGAAATCCTCGGCGGCGGCACCGGATCGCGGCTCTACGAGGCGCTCGTCCTCAAGGACGCCGTCGCGCTGTCGGCGAGCGCGGATTATTCGCCGACCGCGCTCGGCCTGACGACATTCGGGATTTCCGCGACACCCAAAGCCGGCGTTGCGATCGCCGATCTCGAAGCCGCGATCGACGCGCAGCTGCATCGCCTGATCGCCGAGGGGGTCGATGCCGACGAGGTGCGGCGGGCCGAGGAGCGCATGCAGGCGGCGGCGATCTACGCCCACGACAGCCTTGGCGGTCCGGCCAATATCGTCGGCGCCGCTCTGGCGATCGGCCAGGGCCTCGACGACGTCGCCGCCTGGCCGGAACGCATCGGCGCGGTCACCCCGGCCGAGATCGACGCGGCGGCCCGCGCCGTCTTGACCCTGCGCAATTCGGCAACCGGGATCCTGTTGCCGGAGCACACCTCATGAACTTTCTCGGAGCCCGTCCGATGAAACAACCGACCGGTGCCTTCATCATCATCGTCGCGACGCTGCTCGGGCTGCTCGGGGCGCCGTGGATGCCGCGCGCCGCGGCGATGCCGATCGAACGGGTGACCGGCGCCGGCGGGGTCGAGGCCTGGCTCGTCGAGGACC
>DATCQF010000392.1:0-1700 GCA_036569735.1 Allostellaceae bacterium
GCTTCGGGAGGAAGCCGCTGCCGGTCGGCTACCCGGCGAGCCACGGCCCGCGGGACAATTGCAGCATCGACAAGATCGAGCAGTTCGCGGCCGAGCTGAACAACTCCGAGACCTCGTCCGGCGAAAGGCTGGCGGCAACGCGGTTTCTGTTGAACCTGGTCGGCGATCTGCACGACCCCCTCAACGCCATCGATCGCGGCGACCGAGGCGGCGAGTGCATCGCGCTGCAGATCGGGTCAAAGCCGCCGGTCCGGCTGTCCTCCTACTGGGAGGACACGCTGGTCGCCGAGGTGGCGGGTTCCGATCCGGCCAAGGGCGCGGCCAGCATCGCGGCATCGCTGCCCGCGGCCGACGCCCAGAAATCGGCGGAGGGCACACCGGAAGCCTGGGCGCAGGAAAGCTATGAGATCGCCAAGACCGTGGCCTACGGCTTTGGGGCGGAGCAGGCGGCGGGCAAGCACAGTTTCCCGGCGAAAAAAGGCCAGGCCGAGCGCTGCCCCTCGGTCGACCTCTACCGGGTTGGCCCGGACTATGAGACGAAGGCGCTCGCCGCGGTCAAGCTGCAGCTCGCCAAGGCCGGGGTCCGCCTCGCCCGCATCCTGCGCGACGGGTTCAAATAAAACCCCGCCTCAGTACGGCCGTCCGTCCTTGTGGACGAAGCGGCGGCCGCCATCGCGCCAAGCGGCGGCGAGGTCGACATCGGGGTAGGTGACCTCGTCGCCGGCGCGCCGGTCGCCGACTTCGAGATAGACAGCGTCCTGCCCGCTGCGGTTCACCAGGCAATGACCGTCCGCCTTGCCGGCCGGAAACCCGGCGGCCATGCCGGGCCCGAGGATGGTTTCCCCGGCGCCGGTGACGAGCGTCAGCTCGCCCTCGATCACCATCACGAACTCGTCTTCGAGCGTGTGCCAGTGGCGCAGCGCCGATTCGGCGCCGGGCGGCATGCGAACGAGGTTTACGCCAAAATTTGTCAGCCCGAGCGGGACGCCGAGCACCCGCTTTTCGCGTGTCGCAAAGGCGGCGCGCAGGTGCTCGGGATAGCCCGAGCCGCGCCGCGGTTCGACCGAAGCCGGATCGAGAACCGGGAATGCGTCTTGTCCAGCCATCGGGGCAGCCTCCATGATTGAATGAGGGGCCGAGGGTAGGCCGAAACCGGTGTGCTGACGAGGATGGCGACAGATGCGAGTTCTGGTCCTCTACGCCCATCCGCTCGCCGACAGCTTTGCCGCCGCCTTGCATCGGGCTGTCGTCGCGGCGCTGCGCCGGAGCGGCCACGAGGTCGATGATTGCGACCTCTACGCCGAGGGCTTCGTGCCCGTGCTGAGCGCGGCCGAGCGGCGCGACTACAACACGCCGACCCCCGATCTTGCCGGCGTTGCAAGCCATGTCGCGCGGCTCCGGGCGGCCGAGGCCTTGGTGCTGTGCTTCCCGACCTGGTGGTACGGGATGCCGGCGATTTTGAAGGGCTATTTCGACCGGGTGTGGGCGCAGGGCGTCGCCTTCCGCCTGCCCGAGGGCGGCGGCGCGATCCTCCCCGCCCTCGCCAACATCAAAAAGCTCTGGGTGGTGACGACCTACGGCGCGCCGTGGTGGCTGATCCGCCTCGTGCTGCGCGATCCGGTGCGCGCGGTCATCCTCGGCGGCCTCGCGCGCCTCTGCGGCCGGGGCACCCGGACCCGCTTTCTCGCACTCTACAACAT
>DATCQF010000393.1:0-1795 GCA_036569735.1 Allostellaceae bacterium
GGATCATCCGCCAGATCCTCGCCCGCGAGGGACCGCTCGAACACCACGGGGAGCATTATGACATCCCCTATTCGGGGCCCGGCTCGACGGGGCTCGCGAAGCCCTTGCGCAGCATCATCCACGGCGACCCGAGCCTCAAGATCTACACCGCCTCGGTGTCGCCCGCCGGCTTGCGCACCGCCGGCGAGGTCGCCGATGGTGTCCTCCCGTACTTCATGTCGCCGGAAAAGGCCGAGGCGATCGTCGGCCCGATCCGCGAAGGCCGGGCCCGCGCCGGCCGCTCGAGCGACCTCGCCGATTTCGACAACGCGCCCTATGTCCGGGTCAGCATGGGCGACGATCTCGCGAAATGCCGCGACGCATTGAGGCCCGGCCTCGCCTTCTACATCGGCGGCATGGGCGCGCGCACCGCCAATTTCTACAACGATCTGACCCGCCGCATCGGCTACGAGGCAGCCGCAGCCGACATCCAGAACCTGTTCCTCGCCGGGAAGCGCGAGGAAGCCGCCGCAGCGGTGCCCGACGCCCTCATCGACGAGATTTCCCTCATTGGCCCGCCCGCCCGCATCCGCGACCGCCTGCAAGCTTGGCAGCATATCGCCAAAGAGAACATGGTCGGCTCCCTCGTCCTGATCGGCGCCGACATCGCGGCGATGCGCGTCATCGCGGAGGCGATATTGTAGCGGCCGGCTGTTGCATTTGCCGGCGGTGAAAATATATCATTACGGTACTAATGATAGGATTTCTCCATGGCGCGTGTGGTAACGATCAATCGCCCGGAAGTCGTTGCCCTTATCGAGGAGGCAGCCAACAAGCTGACCGATGGCAACAAGACAGAGGCGGTGGCGTTGGCCGTCCGGCGCCTGCTCGATCAAAATGCCCGCACCGGCTCGCTGTTCGGCGCGCATCGCGGATCGGTGCGGGTCCAGGTCGGCGTCGACCTGATCGCTCCCGTTCTTGACGTAGAGCCCGATGCTGAGAGCGGCCGTGAGATCGAACGGTGACGGAGGCGCTGCTCCTCGACACCCACATCGCCCTATGGCTCGACAGCGGTGACGATCGCCTGCGCGGCTCGACCCGCCTCCTGATCAATCGGTGCTGGGGCAATGGCGGCACCATTCTCCTGAGCGCCATTTCCGCTTGGGAGATCGCGCTGCTCGTCGACGCGGGACGGATCGACCTCGACATTCCGGTCGAGGAATGGCTCGAGCGTTTCGTCGATCGTCCGGGCATCGAAGCCCTGCCGCTTGGCCACGGCGCGGCATCGCGCGCCTATCGGCTGTACCATCTGGAGCAGCGAGATCCAGCGGATCGCCTGCTGATCGCCACGGCGATCGAACTCGGCTGTCCGCTGGTCACCTATGACGAACGCATCGCTCGTTTCGGCAACAAGCACGGCAGACAGTACCGGTTTTCCGTCGCTGCGTAATCGAAGCGCAACTTGATACGAGGAGGCTTGATTGGCGGATTATGATTGGACCGGCGGCGAATTGCCGACATTCGTTTCGCATCTCGAATGCAGCCTGACCGGCGAGCGCTATCCGGCCGATCAGCTGCACGGGCTGTCGCGCGCCGGAAGGCCGCTCCTCGTGCGCTACGACCTCGACGGCGTCGGCCGGGCGTTGCCGCGCGCGGCGCTCGCGGAGCGGCCGCAGACGCTGTGGCGCTACCGCGAGCTGCTGCCGGTGCGCCGCCCGGAAAATGTCGTCTCGCTCGGCGAGGTGGTGACGCCGCTGATATCGCTGCCGCGCCTCGCCGGCCGGCTCGCAAAAGGCGGCGAATTGCTGGTCAAGGA
>DATCQF010000394.1:0-4418 GCA_036569735.1 Allostellaceae bacterium
CGATAAAGCCGACGGGGTCGATCTCGCCCATGTCGGCGGGGTAGTCGGTGCCCACCAGGATATGGTCCACGCCGTACAGGTCGACCAAATATTGCAGCTGGTGGTGGGTGTAGACGAGCGCGTCGAAATAAAGCCGCTTCAGGTACGTCGTCGGCATGTGGCGCAGATGCTCGCAGGTGTCCGGCCGGGCCGAGGCGCCGTGGTCGATCCGCCCGGAATAGGCCGGCAGGTAGCCGCCGCCATGCGCCACCACCAGCTTCAAATTGGGCAGCTGATGGAGGACGCCGCCGAAGATCAGGTGATGCACCGCGACGGTCGTATCGAGCGGGTTGCCGATGACGTTGGTCAGGTAGTGGTCGCGGAACCGGCTCGCCTCGGGAAACCCGGTCGGGTGCATGAAGACGGTGAGGCCCAGTTCCTCGCAGCGCGCGAAGATCGGGCGGAAGCGCTCCTCCGACAGGTCGGCGCCGGCGACGTTGGTGGCGATCTCGATGCCGCGCAGCCCCAATGATTTGTGCAGCCGGTTGAGTTCGGCGACAGCCTGTTCGGGGGCCTGGAACGGCACCGTGCCGAGCCCGACGAAGCGGTCGGGGTGCTTCGCGCAGATGTCGGCGAGGTTGTCGTTGATGACCCGCGCGGTGGCGAGCCCCAGGTCCGGCTCGGCGCTGTAATAGGTCTGCGCCGGCGAGGGGGTGATCGCCTGGATGTCGATCCCCATCAAATCCATGTCGGCGAGGCGCTTGTCGATCGAGCTGAACTGGACGCGGTTGCGTTCGGCCTGCTCGCGGTTGACCTGGCGGGTCAGTTCATTGGAGTGGGTCATGCGCGGCTGCCAGTCGGCAAGCCCGGCGCCCTTGACCATCTCCTCGGCCTCCGGCGTCAGCACGTGGCAATGGATATCGATCGTGAACCATTTGCCGCGGGCGTGCATTGGCCCCGGAAACCGGCCCGGGATCCGCGCTCCCTCCGGCAGGCATGTGAACAGCATCGGCGCGTCCTCCTCGGTTTTTCATATTCTACGCGAGAACGCGGTCATTGCGAGGAGGGCGTCGGCGCGGCGCGGCAATCCGCCGCCGCGAGGCACCCAGGGCGGGCTTCGGGGCGCTAAAGCCGCCCTCAGGAGTCGGATACGCCGCAGCTTTAGTAGTAGTGACGGCGTCTATGATGACGCCTCGTTGGGTAGTAATACCCCGAGCCGTAATAATAGGGCTGCCCATAATAGTAATAAGGCGCGCCGGCGACCGCGTAAAACGGCGCGGTGGCTATCGTCGCGGCGGTATTGACCGCGGCTCCGGCGACGCAGAACGGCCAGCTCAATGGAAAAGGATTGCAGTAGGGATTGTACTGTGCGTTGGCGGCCGAGAGCGGAAGAGCGGCAAGCGCGGCGGCAAACAGGGCCGGGATCGCAATCCGCATGGGGAGTCTCCCAAGGTGGTGGACCGGCTTACGTGGCGCCGGTGACACGAGGGAAACGCCATACATCGCGAGTTGATCCATGCGTCGGCCGGAAGGAGATTGCTTCGCCTCGCCCGCAATGACAGAACCGGCGGAGAAACAGGGGAGAATATGCGATGGCGACACGGCACAACGCCTTCATCTCGGGCGCGGGCAGGAATATCGGCCGGGCAACGGCGCTTGAGCTGGCGCGGCGCGGCACCAACGTCATCATCAACGGCGCGCGCAACCGGGCGATCTGCGACACGGTCGCGGCCGAAGCCGCGGCACTCGGGGTCGAGGCGGTGGTGCTGATGGGGGATGTCGGCGACGCGCCCGAAGCGAAGCGCCTCGCCGCGGCGGCGCTCTCCCGGTTCGGCACGATCGACATCCTCGTCAACAACGCCGCGATCCGCCCGCATCAGGGGTTTCTCGAGATCAGCGACGCCGATTGGCACCGGGTCATCGATATTGACCTCAACGCGGCGATGCATTTTGCGCGGGTTTTTCTGCCGGGGATGATCGCGCAGGGCTGGGGCCGCATCGTCAATTTCACCGGCATGAACGCGATCATGGGCAACCCGGCCGGTGCGCACATCTCGGCGGCAAAACATGGCGTCTGGGGGCTGACCAAGGCCTTGGCGCGCGAGTTCGGGCCAAAGGGGATCACGGTCAACGCGATCTCGCCGGGCCCGATCGCCGAAGACGGCGAGGATCTCAAGAGCCCGCGCCGAGCCGCCGCGATCGCCCGCATCCCGTTGGGCCGGCAGGGCAGTAACGAGGAGATCGCCGCGGTCTGCGGGCTCCTCTGCTCGGACGAGGGCGGCTATGTCTCGGGCCAGATGATCGCGGTCAACGGCGGCGGGGCCACCTAAGGCCGGCGTGACGGCTTTGCCGGGACCATTCAGCTCCGCTTAAACCCTCTCCCCCGGTGGGGGCGAGGGGGTTTATCGGCGAATGCGGAGAGAGGTTCAGCCCAGCAACCGCCCCAATCCCGGCATCCGGTCGGTGCTGCCGAGGCGTTGGCGCATCGCCCATAGCGCGGCCTGGTTGGTGGTGACGACCGGCTTTTTGAATTCGCGCTCCCAGCCGGGGATCGAGGCCATTGTCGGGAAATTGCCGCCGGGCACGACGAATGCCTCGATTTCGGGGGCATCGATGCGGGCGAAGGCGTCGCGGGCGTTCTCCGGGCCGAGCTGGCCGATCGCATAGGAATCGGTCGCGGCAAAGCCTTCGAGGGCGACGACCGAGAGGCCGTACTTGCCCTCGAAATAGCGTTTCGCGCTGGCGTTGACCGGCACGGAATAGGGCGACACCAGCGCGATCCGCCGCGTGCCGAGCGCGTTCACCGCCTCGCCGATCGCCATCGCCGAAGTAAAGCCGGGGACCCCGGCGGCGGCGCTGATGCGGCGGCTGACATCGGCGCAGTAACCGTCGGCGAAGAGGCTCGCCGAGGTCTGCAGCAGGAAAATCACCTCGACCCGGGCGGTGCCCAGCATCCTTGCCTGATAATCGACATCCTCGTCGCGCGGCGGCGAGAACGGGGTCTTGTTGACGCTGCTCGTCGCCATCCGCGCGTAATGCGCCTGCCACTCGGGCGGCAGGAGGCGGCTGTATTCGAACTCGGCGGTGGTGTTGGTCGAGGGGAGGAGGACGCCGAAATGGCGGGGCATGCCAGGGGACATAAGGGGACCTTTCAGAGGCGGCGGAGCAGGCCGAAAATAATGTTGCACGAAACCGCTCGCGCGCCAGGGAAATGTGGGAACTCCCGGCGCGCGCTATCGGCGATGGCCCGGTTGCGCCATAGTCGCCGTCTCCGTCAGCGCCAAGATGAGGTGATCGAATGACGCGTATCGCAGCCGTGCTCGCGTTGTCGCTGTGCGCCGCGGTACCGGCGCTGGCGCAGGACCGGACGACGCTGCCGCTGGTCGCGATGCTGCGCGTCAACACGCCGGATACCGTCGAGCCCGGGGCGACGATGTTCCGCACCGCCCTGGCGGCACTCGGGCACGTCGACGGCCGCGATATCCGCCTCGAATCCCGGCTTGCCGAGGGCCATGCCGAGCGGTTGCCCGAGCTTGCCAAATCGCTGGCGGCGGAGGGGCCAGCAATCATCGTTACCGCGGGCGACCCGGCGACCCGCGCGGCGCAACAGGCGACAAGCTCGATCCCGATCGTGGCGCTCGCCGACGACCTCGTCGACGCCAAATTCATCGCCAGCCTGGCCAAGCCCGGCGGCAACGTCACCGGGGTCAGCATCCTGGCCACCGAGCTCGACGCGAAGAAGCTCGAGATGCTGAAACTGATCCTGCCAGGGGCGCGCCGCTTCGGAGTGCTTGGCGAGGCCGCGAGCGGCTCGCCCGCCAGGCTGCAAGCGATCAGGGAGGCCGCGCAGACACTCGGTGTCGAGCTCCAGATCGTCGAGGTGCACAGTCCCGCCGATTTCGCCGCGGCCTTTGCCTCGTTCCGCGCCGGCGGCACCGACGCGATCGACATCCTCTCCTCGCCCCTGCTGTTCGGCTCCCGCGAACAGCTCGCCCGGCTCAGTCTGGAGAACAAGCTGCCGGCAATCTGCCAGTTTCGCGAGATGGTCGATGCGGGCTGCATCGCGAGCTACGGCTCCAGCCTGCCCGATGCCTACATCATGCTGGCCGCCTTGACCGACAAGGTGCTGAAGGGCGCCCAACCGGCCAACACGCCGGCGCAGCAGCCGACCCGCTTCGAGCTGGTAATCAACCAGAAAGCCGCCCGCGCCCTGGGGATCGAGATCCCGCCGCCGATCCTCGTCCGCGCCGACGAGATCATCGAATGAGCGCACGCCGCGAATTTCTGATCGGCCTGGGCGCGGCGACCCTATGGCCGCTGGCGGCGCGCGCGCAGCAGAAGAGGGTGCCGGTGATCGGCTTCCTCAGTCCCGGCTCGCCCGGCCCGAGTGCACCGTATATGGCCGCGTTCCGCGAGGGGCTGAGCGAAACCGGCTACGC
>DATCQF010000395.1:0-6497 GCA_036569735.1 Allostellaceae bacterium
GGTGCGGCCGGCGGCGAGGAGTTCGCTCAGTTCCGGACGGCAGGAGCCGCAATTGGTGCCGGCCCGCAAGGCCGTGGCGATGTCGGCGAGGCTGGTCAGCCTGCCGTCGACGATCGCGCGGCGCAGCGTGTCGAGACCGACCGCAAAACAGGCGCAGACGATCGGGCCGGGGTCGGCGCGGGCGGTCGCCAGGCCGGCGACGAGGTCGAGCCGGGCGCGCCCCTCGACCGATGCGCCGAGCATCTCGCCCAGCCGGTTGCGGTCGGGCAGAAAGGCGCCGTCGCAGGCGAGGAAAATACAGGCGTCAAGGCGCCCCTCGACGACCCGGGCATAGCGGAAGGCGCCGCCGCCGGGATCGGCATAGGTGATCAGTTCGGCGTCAGGCGGCGCGCCCAGCAGCGCCAAAATCCAGGCTTCCGAGAGCACACTCGGCAGCGGCTCCCAGCCGGCAAGGTCATAGGCGTGACCGCCCGCCAGCGGCACCCGCGCCCAGTGGACGGCGCCGGCAAGCGGGACCTCGGAACGCCGCACCAGGAAGCCGCGCCAGCATGCCCGGACCGGCGCCACCCGCACCGGCGTCGCCTTCAGTTCGGGCTGCCCGGACACCGGGTCGGTGGCGGCGCCGACCAGCCGGCCAACCGGTCCGGCCGAGGTGAAATGATCCGTCCAGTGCATCGGCGCAAAGACGTCACCGCGGCGCTGGTCGGCCAAGAAATGCACGCGCATCACCGCGCCGCCATGCCGGCTTTCGATCCGCGCCAGACCGCCATCGCCGAGCGTCAGCGCGGCGGCGTCCTCGGGGTGGATTTCGAGCAGCGGCTCACTGCGGTGCGCCATCAGGCGCGGCACGCGGCCGGTGCGGGTCATCGTGTGCCACTGGTCGCGCACCCGCCCGGTGTTGAGGACGAGCGGCCAGTGCGTGTCCGGCAGATCGGCCGGCGGCCGAAACGGGGTCGCCACAAAGCGCGCCCGCCCGTCCCTGGTCGGGAACCCGCGCCCGTCACCAAAGAGCCGTGTGCCCGATGTCTCGCGGTCTGCTCCACACGGCAGCGGCCACTGCACCGGCGTCATCGCGTCGTATTGCGCGTCGCTGATCTCGGCGAGGGCGCCGATATCGAACAGGCGCCGCACCGGTCCGGCATTCTCGAAAGCGGACAGCGCGGCATGCTCGCGGAAGATGTCGGCGGCGGAGCGATACGCGAAGGCCGCACCCCATCCCATGCGCCGCGCGACCTCGGTCAGCATCCACCAATCCGGCCGGGCCTCGCCCGGCGCCGGGCGGAAGGCGCGCTGGCGCGAGATGCGCCGCTCGGAATTGGTCACCGTCCCGTCCTTTTCGCCCCAGCCGGCGGCCGGGAGCACGACATTGGCAAAGCGCGTGGTGTCGTTGGGCCAGCAGTCGCTGACCGCGACAAACGGGCAAAGGGCGAGCGCCGCGCGCACCCGGTCCGCACGCGGCATGCTGTCCGCCGGGTTAGTGCCGAGGATCCACAGCGCCCGGACCCGGCCGTCGAGCACCGCGTCGAACAGCTCGACCGCCTGCAACCCGGGCCGGGACGCGAGGCGGGGCGCGCCCCAAAACCGCCGGACGCGGTCCAGATCGGCGGGCTCGGCAAAGCCCATATGCGCGGCGAGCTGGGTGGCCAGCCCGCCGACCTCGCGCCCGCCCATCGCGTTGGGCTGTCCCGTCAGCGACAACGGTCCCATTCCGGGCCGGCCGATCCGCCCGGTGGCGAGATGGCAGTTGATGATCGCGTTGACCTTGTCGGTGCCGGCGGAAGACTGGTTGACGCCCTGCGAGTAGAGCGTGACGGTGCGCTCGGTCGCCCCGAACCAGTCGTAGAATTGCGCCACATCTGGGATAGGGAGTTCAGCCGTGGCCGCCGCGTCGGCGATCGAGGGGGCTGCCTCCCGTGCCGCCGCAAGCGCCTCCGGGAACCCGGTTGTGCAGTCCTGGGTCCACTGGGGATCGCACGCACCGCTCTCCGCGAGATGGACCAGCAGCCCGGCAAAGAGCGCGACATCGCTGCCGGGCCGCAGTGCCAAATGCAGATCGGCAATGTCGCAGCTCGCAGTGCGCCGGGGGTCGATGACAACGACGCGCGTGCCGCGCGCCTCCCTTGCCGCGGCGAGGCGCTGGTACAACACCGGATGGCACCACGCGGCATTGCTGCCGACCAGGACGACGAGGTCGGCCGTTTCGATGTCGTCGTAGCAGCCGGGGACGATGTCCTCGCCAAAGGCGCGGATGTGTCCCGCCACCGACGAGGCCATGCAGAGCCGCGAGTTGGTGTCGATATTCGCGGTGCCGACAAACCCCTTCATCAGCTTGTTGGCGACGTAGTAATCCTCGGTCAGGAACTGGCCGGAGACGTAGAGCGCCACGGCGCCCGGACCATGTTCGGCGATCGTGTCGGCAAAGCGCGCGGCGATGCGGCCGAGCGCCTCGTCCCAGGTGGCGCGCCGCCCGTCGATCTGCGGATGGATCAGCCGCCCGTCGGTCGCCAGGGTCTCGCCGAGCGCGGCGCCTTTCGAGCACAGCCTGCCGAAATTGGCCGGGTGCTCGGGGTCTCCGGCAACGGACCCGTCAGGCGCCACCTGGAGCCCGCAGCCGACGCCGCAATAGGGGCAGGTCGTGCGGATCATCCTGCCGCCCTCGTCCCCGCCCCCGCCCGAGCTCATGCCGCCAGCATTTGCGGCGCTCGGGCGGCCAGACCGGCCTCGGCCGCCGCGCGTCCGAAAATGAGGTGGTCGCGCCATGGGGCGATGCTGCGCTGTGACTGGATCAATTCGACATACCAGGGCCCGTCGCCGACATCGCCGTATAGCACGCAGCAGACGAGGCGATCGCCGCGCAGGATCAGCTTTTTGTAGACGCCCCCCGCGACATCGCAGAGCGTGACGAGATTGTCCGCGTCGTCGGCGCTGGCGAGCGCCCCGGCGGAAAACACATCGATCCCGGTAATCTTCAAGCTCGTGAAGACCGGCGGCGGGAGATAGGCGGCATCGACATCGCCGGCGAGACGGGCGGCACAAATCCTCGCCTGCTCCCACAAGGGCGCGACCAGGCCGAAAATCTGCCCATTGTGCTCGACGCACTCGCCGACGGCATGGATTGCCGGGTCGCTCGTGCACAGATCGTCGCCGACCAGGATGCCGCGATTGATGTCGAGCCCGGCGGCGCGCGCCAGATCGATATTGGGGCGGGTGCCGATCGCCATGACGACGAGATCGCCCGCGATTTCGCGCCCATCGGCGAGCCGGACACCCTCGGCCCGCCCGGTCCCGACGATTTCCTCGGTCTGCGCATTGGTCAGGAATTCGACGCCGCGGCGCGCTAGGTCGCGCTGCAGGAGCCCGGCCGCGGTGGCGTCGAGCTGCCGCTCCATCAGGATCGGCATCAGGTGGACGATGGTGACCGCCATGCCGCGCCGCCGCAGACCCAAGGCGGCTTCGAGACCGAGGAGGCCGCCCCCGATCACCACCGCGCGGCGGTGCCGATGGGCGGCGCCGATCATCGCCTCGACATCGGCGATATCGCGAAAGGCGCACACGCCGGGCAGGGTCAGCCCGGGAACCGGCAGCGCAATCGGCTTCGAGCCGGTGGCAAGCAGCAGCCTGTCGTAGCCCAGACAGACCCCCGCGGCCGAACGCACGGTTCGCGCACCCCGGTCGATCGCAACCACCGGATCACCTGTGCGCAGAACGATGCCGCGCGCTTCATGCCAGTGCTTCGGATGGGTAACGATGTCGCCGAGCGTGCTCTGGCCGGCGAGGACGCTCGACAGGAGGATGCGGTTGTAGCCGGGCTGCGCCTCGGCGCCGAAGACCGTGATGTCGTAGCGATCCGGCGCACGCAGGAGCAACTCCTCGACCGTGCGCATTCCCGCCATGCCGTTGCCGACGACGACGAGCCGCTCGCGCCGGGGCCGCGCGCCCTTCATCGCCCTGTCACACGCTCGCCTCGGCGAGACTTGGAGCGCGGCGCGCGAGAAAGTCCTTGCGCATGTAGTACCACCACGTCAGCGCCACGCAGCTCGCGTAGAACATCAGGAATACCTCCAGCGCCAGGTGCGGCCCGCCGGTGGCGGCAATCGAGGCGCCGAAGCCGCGCGGGATCAGATACCCGCCGCAGGCGCCGATCGCCCCGATGAAACCCAATGCGGCGGCACTCTCGATGGCGGCCGCCTTGATCGCCGCCAGCCGGCCGGCGTCGCCCGAGCCCTTCCTCTCCCGGAGTTTCGCCTCGCGGAAGATCGACGGGATCATCCGGTAGGTCGAGCCGTTGCCGATGCCGGTCGTCACGAAGAGGACGAGGAACATCGCGAGGAACCCGGCAAAGCCCTTGAGCTCGACGAAATACATCACCCCGATCGTCGCGAGGCCCATCGCGAGGAAGTTCCAGAACGTCACCTTCGCGCCGCCGATCTTGTCGGCAAGCAGGCCGCCGAGCGGGCGCGACAGCGAGCCGACCAAGGGTCCGAGGAAGGCGATGGCGACGCTGACCCCCGGGAACTGTGTCTTCAATAGCAGCGGAAACGCGGCCGAGTAGCCGATGAACGAGCCGAACGTCCCGATGTAGATGTAGGACATGATCCAGGTATGCTTGCGCTTGACGATGATCAGCTGGTCCTTGAAGGTCGAGCGCGCGTCGGTCAGGTTGTTCATGAAGAACCAGGCGCCGATCACCGCGATCGTCAGCGGCAAGAGCCACATCAGTCCGGCGTTCTGCAGGTAGAGGCCGCTCTCGCCCGGGTCCGCCAGGTAGAGGCTGACAAACCCGAACCCCATCACAATGGGCGTTAGCAACTGGACGCCGCTGACCCCGATATTGCCGCCCGCCGCGTTGAGGCCGAGCGCCCAGCCCTTCATCCGGTCGGGGTAGAAAAACGAAATATTGGCCATGCTCGAGGCGAAATTGCCGCCGCCGAGCCCGGCCGTCGCGGCGACCAGCAGCATCAGCCAGAACGGCGTATCCGGCTGGCCGACGAAATACGCGAGCAGGGTCACCGGGATGAACAGCACCGCCGCGCTGAAGATCGTCCAGTTGCGCCCGCCGAACGCCGTTACCGCGAAGGTGTACGGAAAGCGCATCAAGGAGCCGATCAGCCCGGGCACGGCCACGAGCTGGAACAATTGGTCGGTCGTGTAGTAGAAGCCGGCCTGCGGCAGCTTGGTTGCGACGATGCTCCACACCAGCCAGATCGAAAAGCCGAGGTGCTCGGCCAGGATGGACCAGACCAGGTTGCGCCGGGCGACGGCTTTGCCGGTCGCTTCCCAGAACTCTTCATCCTCGGGATCCCAGTGGGATATCCAGGTGGAATCGGGATTGTTCATCATCGGGATCCTTTTCCGATCGAGGTAGGACCCCGTTGCCCAACCGATGTGACAGGAAACTATCGCCGCGCCGACGCCGTTGCCCGCGCGACCTCACCAGGGCAATCGGCATGCCAAGCCCAAAACGCGCCGCAATGCCGGTGTTGGCGCAACATCAGCCGCCTACGATTTGTGCGATGCAACATAAATGCCCACGCGCTGCACAATCGCGCGCCACGGGGGCTATTCGCCGGTCGCCAGGATTTCGCGGGCGATGTCGGCGATCCGGCGCCCTTCATCCATGGCACGGCGGCGCAGCAACCGGTAAGCCGCGGGCTCGCTCAGGCGGCGATGGCGGATGAGGCGCGCCTTGGCCTTATCGATGACCGAGCTTTCGGCAAGCGACGCCCGCGCGGCGGCAAGCTCCTCCTCGATCCGCCGATAGCGCCGGAACAACGCGATTGCGGCGCGAACGATCGGCTGTACGTCGGGCAGGGTGGCGCCGACGACGTTGTAGGAGCTGACCCCGGCGGCGATCGCCGCTTCCATCAAAAGGGGATCGTCCGCGTCGACAAACATCACGATCGGACGCGGCTGCTCGCGCAGGACGTGCCGGATCGCGTCCAACCGGTCCGGGTCCGACCGGGCCAGATCGACGATGATCACATCGGGCGCGGCGGCCGCTACCGCCTCGACCAGCGCCGCGTCACCGGTTGCGCGGACCACTTCGGTATCCGCCAGCCGGCTCAAGCTGAGCTCGACCGCGGCCACCAGATCGCAGTCCGAGCCAACCAGCAATACGCGCAACGACATGGCAGACGCGGTGCAACGACAATGCCAACCCGGCGGGTGATGCGCAGGGCAATCGCATTTGAAAGCCCTCCCCCTTGAATTTGGCCAGCGCCTCGCCGGCGATGCGTCCGGCGCCAGCGTCGTCGCGGTCAGGATCGTCTTGGTGAAGCGGGTGCCGAACAGCGGCACGCCGTCGACCAGGGGGTTGGTCATCGTGGTGACCTTGCCGGTCTGGATTTCCGCCGCCGCCGCCTTGGTGACGGCCGGGGTGATGCGGTTGGTCGCGCCGGTCTGGTCGCCCGCTCCGAAGGGCGACACCGGCATCACCTTCGTGCAATCGCTCTGGGCATGGGCGCAGGGCGCCATTGCCGCCATGCCAAGGAGAAGCA
>DATCQF010000396.1:0-4216 GCA_036569735.1 Allostellaceae bacterium
GGCGAGCCGCGCGGCGTGAATGGCGGCACGCCGCGAGAAATCGGCGTTGAGTTCCATCGTTGCCCCTCCGATCAGGCGGCGCGTCTCCTCAAAGGCCTGGCCTACTTGGCGGCAGCGGCAGGCTCGCGCGCCGGTGCAAGCAGATCGTAACGACGCGATGCCTGGCCGACGACGAGTTCCAGATCCTCCGCCAAGAGGTAGCCCGCGTCGATCAGGCGCTGAGCCTCGTGCCGTACCTGTTCGAGGTACCCTGCCCTGCCCGGGTAGCGTTCCTCGATCGACCGGCGCGGATCGCCCGTCGCCGCGCGTTCCGCACGGTCCGCCGCGAAGGGGATCGTCGCCCCCATCAGGCTCATCAATCTGTCGGGAGCCCCCATCTGGGGATGACGCAAATTCCACCCGGCATAGGTTGCCAGCGGCACGCTCAGTTCGGGGAGACGAATGCCGCTCAGCTCGTTGCCGTCGGGATCGACCGCGGGAACAAAATGCGGGTAGGCCGCGCCCTCGACCGGCGGCAGGATCGTCGCGATTCCGTTCGCCGCGTCGGGGCCGAAATCGAGCCGAACGACCTGCGGCGGGTGTGCCGGAAAGCCGACCCCCGGGATTGCCGCGAAGACGCCCCGCGCCGCCTCCGGCGCGACCGCGGTCCGATCGGCAAGACGCGGGTAGCGGCTCGGCGGGGGATCCTCCTCGCCGCTCACCCAGCGGTCCATCCGCACCAGCGCATTGCGCAACAACGGGTTGTAATCGACCGAATTCAGCGCCTGCTGGCCGCGCGAGCCGTCGACCGGGTTGGTGTCGGTCAATGGCAGGGCGCCGGCGGAATGCTGGGTGCCGGCGAAGTGGTAGAGCCGCGAAGAGGCGGATGGCGGCACGTCGCGCATTCCCTCAGAATCGGTGTGGATCAGCGACGCATCGCCCCGCCAATATTCGGTCGACGAGTTGGTGAAGAAGATCTTGGGCACTCGCCGCCGTGCCGCGAGGCGTTCGAGGAGGCCGTCGCTGCGTGCCGTAACCGGGTCGGTGCCCGCCGCCTCGTTGAACGGAAACGCGTTGCTCATCGACGGGTGCAGCGAGGCGGAAGGCTGTCCGAAGCGCTGGTTGAAGTCGCCGCCGCGCTTGCCGCCGGCGATGTGCACGAGGACGCCGTCGAAGACCATGTGCTCCGTTTCGTCCTCGTTGAGGCCGAGGTAGAGAAACTGGCGCAAATAGCGCCCGCTTTGCGAGGCGCCAAAGGCGTAGGCGTGGCGGATGTCGCCGGCGCAGGGGTTGCCCTCGGATGCGCCGCCGTGGCGCAGAAAGGCGACCCAATCGCGCGCCGCCAGCAAGCCCAGTCCGATCACCGGGGCGCCGGTCGTGGCATAGATCACGTGATAGACCTTGCCGGGCTCGAACCCCGCCGCGAGGTAGATTTGGCCGGGGTCGGGCACCGCCCGCCCCGCTTCGAGCCGAGCGAACGACCACTCTTGCCGGGGGATGGCGCGCGGCGGAGCATCCTCGCCGTCGCGCACCAGGAGGATCGCGCCCGGGTCGCCCACATCGTTGCTCGGATAGGGGCGATGCGCGCGGTCGGAAAGTAGCTGGACCCGGCTCGGGGCGCCGGGCTGGAAACTGACCAGCAGCCTGCCCGAGATCGGACGCCCGTCGCGCTGCGCCCCCGGGACCTGGATGCGCATCAGCCCGTCGGCCTCCGGCACGTCGTGCTGCCAGCCGCACCACGCCACGGTGTAGCCGTGATGCATCAGGAAACCATCGCCGGCATCGGTCGGCGCACCGGGGTTGATCGGCCGAGGGACCCGGTTGAAGGTCGCCAGCGCCAGCCGGTTGCCGCGGTTCGGCACGTCGAACAACAGGCGATGATTGCCGCGCGCCGGGTCTTCGGGGACGAGGATGCGGATATCCGCGGCGAAATGCACGAGGCCATCGCCGTCGCGCGGCGCCAGGTCGATGTCGGTGATGACGCGGTTCAGCGGATGCGCCGGGTCGACCGCGAAATGCGCCGTGCCGTCGATCTGGGCATAGCGCCCGACATCACCAAACTCCCGCCCGCCGGCAAGCGGCTGTCGGGTTTTGACCTCGAGGCCGACTACAGCCATCGCGCTCCTCCAACGATCGGTTCCGGCAACGCTGCGCCCACCCCCGGCCGAAACGCAAGGTGGTTTCGAACGGAAGGAGCGCCTCGCGCGTCAGCGAGTCATCGGGCGAACGCATCCAATACCTTCAGAAAAGCCGGCCCGCCGATGATCAGGAACAGGCTCGGCAGGATGAACAGGATCATCGGAACGGTGAGCAGGACCGGCATTCGATTGGCCTGTTCCTCGAGCTTCAGCAAGCCGTCGTTGCGCAGTTCCTCCGCGACGGTGCGCAGCGCCTGGGCAAGCGGGGTCCCGTATTTCAGGGTTTGCGACAAGGTGGTGACCACCGAGTGCACGCTCGGCAGGTCGACCCGTTCGGCCAGTCGGCGCAGCGCCTCGTCGCGGCTTGGCAGGATCCTCAGATCGGCGCTGGTGATCGCCAGCTCGTCCGCGATTGCGGGCCGCGAGCGCCGCAGCTCGACGACGATCCGGTGCATGGCATCCTCCAGCGACAGCCCGGCTTCGACCGCGATGACGAGGAGCTCGATGGCGTCAGCGAGACCGCGGGCAATGGCGCGCCGGCGATTGAGCGCAAACCGGCCCAGGGCAAAGGAGGGTATCAACCAGCCGAGTGCCGCGCCGCCCGACGCGATCGCGACCAGGCTCCACATGGCGCCCATGCCGGCATAGCGATAGCCGAGCAGCAAGAGCGCCATCCCCAGAACGACGCTGGCCGAGAGCCGCACCAGCAACAAGAGGTGCGGCGCAAGAGGCGCCGGAATGTGAAACGGTTGGAGCCACCGGGCCAATTCGAGGTCATTGCCGCTCAGCGCCGTGCTCGCCGGCCGCCGGCGGGGCCCCTGTCGGCGATCGGCCCTCGCTTGCCGGCGATCAGATTGAGATCGCAGATCGGTTACCCGCCGGGTGAGACCGAGAAGGTCGACCCGCTGCCTCAGCACCTCTCGGGCCGTCGAGACGTCGTAGCCAAACAGGCACAGCGCGGCAACCACGAAGCCCATTGCGCCAAGGCCGATCAGGAATATCGCGGACGAGCCCGACATGATTGGTTCCTCACCAAGCTCAGACCATTAGGCTGTTGCGCATCATCGCGCGCATCGTGATCCCGGCCAGCAACAGCCCGAGCACCGCCATGCCGAGAATGATGTTGCCGCGCGGGTCGGCGAAGAGCGGGGCGAGATAATCGGGGGCGACCGTCAGCAGCAGCCCCGTCACGACGAACGGGATGGCACCGAGCACGATCCCCGAGATCCTGACTTCCGAGGTCGCCGCCCGGGCTTTCAGTCGTACCGCCCGGCGCTTGCGAATGATCTGGCTGAGCGTTTCCAGGGTCACCGTCAAGTTGCCGCCGGTCGCCTGCTGCAGGGCAACCGCCACGGCGAAAAAGCGGAAATCGGAGTTGCCGACCGAATCACTGGTCGTCGCCAACGCCTGATCGAGCGGTAGACCGATTTCGGTCTGGTCGGCGATCTTGACAAACACCGTGCTGAGCGGCGGTTCGGCCTCCTGCCCGACGGTACGCATTGCAACGCCGACCGGCAAACCCGCCCGCACGACGCGCACCACCATATCGATCGCATCGGGCAGCAACTCGGCGAACTGGCGGTCGGCGCGGCGCTGCTGCCTGAAGAGCACGATCCGGGGCAGCGCAAAAAACCCTCCGGCGGCGGCGATTACCGAGCCGTAGCCCGGCAGGTGCACAACTGTCAGGCTGAGCATCCACACTGCCACTGCGGCGCCGAGCCCGGCCGCTGCCAGGTAGACCGGGCTCGCCGATACACCCCAGCTCCGCCGCATGCGAAACGTGAACAGCACGCGCAACCCGTCGAGGCCGCGTCCCCGCCAGGAGGGGAGCTCGAGCGGTGCCAGCTTGCGCATTTGTCCGCGGGTGATCAAATCGACGCGGTGGACGAGAGCACGCTGCCGGGTGCGGTCGCCGAGCGCGACCGCGAGGATCGTGGCGCCGCCCAGAAGCAGGAGCAGAGCGGCGAGGGACCCAGCCATGTCAGGCCGCCGTCCGGCTCGCGCTGACCGCCTTCATGAAGGTCGCATCGAGCCCGTAATATTCGAGCCGCGGAAGAAAGCGCGGCCGGGCGCCGGTCGCCTCAAACCTACCGCTCACG
>DATCQF010000397.1:0-2561 GCA_036569735.1 Allostellaceae bacterium
GCCCCGGCCTCACCGAGACCTGGGAGACCCCCGACCTCCTCGCCGAGGAAGGCTACGATTATGTCTGCGACTGGGTGCTCGACGACGAGCCGACGGTGCTGAAAACCAGGGCAAAGCCGATCGTCAACCTGCCCTACACCCAGGAATGCAACGATGTCGCGATGATGCTGATCCAGCATCACAAGGCGAGCGAGTATCGCGACCGCGCCGTCGACCAGTTCGATCAGCTGTACGGCGATGCGCGCCATTCGGCGCGGGTCATGGCGCTGGTCGTCCACCCCTACATCATGGGCGCGCCGCACCGCCTCAAGTATTTCCGCAGCGCGCTCGCCCATATCGGCGAACACAAGGACGTCGTGTTCTGGACCGGCGAGCAGATCCTCGACTGGTACCTGGCACAGCATTAATTCACCACGAAAACACGAAGGAGACGAAGAACAACGCTTCACCGCAAAGGGCGCAAAGGTAGCGCGGAGGTCGCTTCGGGATTCGAGGCGCTTCGCGCCCTTTGCGCATCCTCTGCGTCCTCCGCGGTAAAGCGTTCTTTGTGTTTTTTTCGTGCTCTTCGTGTCTTCGTGGTTATTGGGGGGGGCCGCAATGCCGGTGGACAACGCGACGATCGCCGAGTTGCAGGAGGCGCTGGCCGCGGGGCGGACCACGGCGAGTGCGCTGACCCGGGCCTATCTCGCGCGGATCGAGGCTTATGACCGGGCCGGGCCGCAGCTCAACGCGGTGCGCGAGATCAACCCCGACGCGCTCGCCATCGCGGCTTCGCTGGACGGCGTGAAGCCGAGCCGGGACCGCCCGCTCGCCGGGGTTCCCATCCTCCTCAAGGACAACATCGCGACCGGCGACAGGCAGCACACGACGGCCGGGTCGCTCGCGCTCGCCGAGGCGCGGGCCAGGCGCGACGCGACCTTGGTCGCGCGGCTGCGCGCCGCGGGTGCCGTGATCCTCGGCAAAGCCAATCTGACCGAGTTCGCCAACATCCTCGCGATCGACATGCCGTCGGGCTACAGCTCATTGGGCGGACAGGTGCGGAACCCTTATGCCCCGGCGCTCGGCGAGCGGGGCGTGCCCATCGTCTCCCCCGGCGGGTCGAGCTCGGGGTCGGCGGTCGCGGTGGCGGCGGGCCTCGCCGTGGCGGCGATCGGCACCGAGACCTCGGGCTCGCTGTTGTCGCCGGCGACGCAGAACGGGGTCGTCACGGTGAAGCCGACCGTCGGCCTCGTCAGCCGCGCCGGCATCCTGCCGATCGCGCATAGCCAGGACACCGCCGGCCCCCTGACGCGCACGGTGCGCGACGCGGCGATCCTCCTCAACGTACTGGCCGCGCCGGACCCGCGCGACCGTGCGACAAGCGCCCTGCAACGGCCCGCGGACTACACCACCGTCCTCGACCCCGACGGGCTCAGGGGCGCGCGGATCGGGGTGCCGAGCGATAGGCGCGACCCCGGCAACGATGTCTATTACGGCCGGCTCGGGCGGCAGCCTAGCGCGGTCATGGGTAGCGTGATCGCCACCCTCGAAGCGCAGGGCGCGACGATCGTGCGCGCCAACATCCCGACCGCGGGCTGGATCGGCGGGGCGGGTACGGAGATGGCGATCCTCAACCGCAACCCCGAGAGCCTTACCCGGGACGAGCCGGTGCGCCGGCCGATCGTCTTCCTCTACGAGCTGAAGCACGATCTCAACGCCTATCTGCGGCGCTGGCTGCCCGAGGCGATGCCCGAGGCGATGAACGGCGCCCCGATTCGCAGCCTCGCCGACATCATCGCGTTCAACGAGGCGAATGCCGGGCGGGCGCTGCGCTTCGGCCAGGACCTCTTTCTCGCGGCCGAGGCGACGCGGGGCGATTTGCGCGAGCCCGAATACCGCTCGGCCCGCGCCATGGACCTGCGCGCCAGCGGTGCTCAGGGCCTCGATGCGTACATGGACACTCACCGGCTCGACGCCGTGCTGTTCCCGGGCGCGGCCGGCGCGGCGATCGCGGCGAAGGCCGGCTATCCGAGCGTCCAGGTGCCGGCCGGTTTTGTTTCCGGGGTCGCCTCGGCAACCGGGGTGAAGGCCACGCCCGATTACCCGTTCGGCGCCACCTTTGCCGGGCGCGCCTGGAGCGAGCCCGTGTTGCTGCGCCTCGCCTACGCCTTCGAGCAGGCGACCCGGGCGCGCCGGCCGCCGCCCGGTCTGCCGCCGCTCGATGGGGCTTGAGCGCGGCACCGACCCGGAAGTTGCCTTATTTTGCCGGATGATCAACTTGGTGCTGCCGCAAACCTCCTATAAAAAGTGCCGTCGTCCGGCGGCGCCGGGCGGCAATTCGGGGGAAGCCTGTCTGTGCACGAGATCATCGCCAAGATCGCCCGGTTCGCGGTCAGCAAGTTCGCGGCGTTCTGCTATGCCGTGGCGGTCGGGGTCGCCGGCAATGTGATCTTCCATTTCGTGCAGCCGCGCGATCCGGCGCCTGCCGTCGCGCCGATTGTCGTGCCGGGGGGCGTCGCGCCGGGGGGCGTCGCAACCGCGCCGCACGAGGCCCCGCCCGTCGCCGGTGCGGCGGCAACGGC
>DATCQF010000398.1:0-9626 GCA_036569735.1 Allostellaceae bacterium
ACCCGCCGCTCGGCCCGGCGCACCATCGGATGAAGGATCGCCTCGAGACGGCGCAGCGCCGGCGGGTCGCGAAACACCAGCTGACCAAGGCGCCGGCGATCAACCCCGCCGGCTTCGTTGCGCACTCCCGGAAAACCCGCCTCGACCAGCCCGACCGCTTCGCCGCCCGGCGCGAGCAGCCGATGCACCTCCGCATCGGCATCGAATAACCGCACCCCGAGCCGGCGCAGCGTCGCCGCGGCGTTGCTTTTTCCCATCCCGATCGAGCCGGTGAGGCCGAGAATGATCACCGCGGCGCCGCCAGCGTCGTGACAACCGCGGCGCGCAACTCGCGGGTCACCCGCGCCGGCGCCCCGAACCAGGCCTCAAACCCGGGCCGTCCCTGATGGAGCAGCATGCCGAGCCCATCGACGGCGTGGTGGCCGCGTTGCCGCGCCGCCGCCAACAGGGCGGTCTCCAGCGGGACATAGACGATATCGACGACGACCGCATGACTGGGCAACCGGGCCAGGTCGATGGTCAGCGCCGGCTCGCCGGTCATGCCAAGGCTCGTCGTGTTGACCAGGAGCCCGGCATTTTCCAGTGCGGAGTCGCGCGCGCTCCACGGGTAGGTCGATATCCGGCTCGGCCGAGCCTCCAGGTCTTCGGCCATGCGTTCGGCACGGGTCTGCGTCCGGTTCACCAGGCGGATCTCCCCGACCCCCGCCTCGACTAGCGCCGCCACCACCGCACGGGCGGCGCCGCCGGCGCCGAGCACGACCGCGACGCCCGCCGCCGGATCCCAATCGGGGGCGCCTTCGCGCAAGCTTTCGCGAAACCCGAACACATCGCTGTTGCGTCCTTCGAGGCTGCCGTCGGCGGCGACGATAACCGTATTGATCGCGCCGATGCGCCGGGCCAGCGGCTCGACCCGATCGACGATCGACAGCGCCATCTGCTTATGGGGAATTGTCAGGTTGCAGCCGCGGAAGCCAAGCACCGGGAGCGCCCGCAACGCCTGTTCAAGCTGCTCGGGGCGGACCGGCAGCGGCAGGTAGGCGCCGTCGATCCCCAGTTCATCGAGCCAGAAATTGTGCAATGCGGGGGAGCGTGAATGGGCGACCGGCCAGCCCATGATGCCGGCGAGCCGCGTGCGACCTGTAATCCTCATTCCCGAATCCTCGCCTTGACAGGTCGCCTCGCCTTGACAGGTCGCCTCGTCCTGACAGGTCGCCTCGCCTTGGCACGCCTCATGTCACGATCACGCCCCGCTCGCGCAAAAAGCCGAGGAGTTCAACCAGCGGCAAGCCGAGAACGGCGAAGTGGTCGCCGACAATCCGTGAGAACAGCTGCACGCCTCTTCCCTCCAGGCGATAGGCGCCAACCGAGCCCAGGAGCGCGTCGCCTTCGGCGGCAATATACGCCTCGAGAAAGCCGTCGCTGAACCGGCGCATGGTCAATTCCGGCAGGCTCGTCGCGCTCCACAGCTGCGTTCCGCCGCGCGCAACGCACACGGCGGTGGCGAGCGTATGGGTCCGGCCGCGCAACACCCGCAGTTGCGCGCAAGCTTCGGCGAGATCGCCGGGCTTGTCGAACCATTCCATCGCCGCGGCGAGAATCTGATCGGCGCCGATGACGAATGCTTCAGGATGCCGGCGTGAGACGGCGCATGCCTTTGCGGTGGCCAGAGCGCTCGCGCAGCCGATCGCCGAATCGCCGATCTCATGCGCGTCGCGCTTCAGCCGGGCTTCATCGATCGCGGCCGGCTCGACGGAGAAATCGACGGCTGCCGCTCGAAGCAATGCCGCCCGAGCGGTGCTCGCCGAAGCGAGGATTATCGGTTCAGCCGTCGCCGCCATTGCGGCGCATCAAGAGCTTGTGGACCGATGACGCCGTCTCCTCGATCGAGCGCCGGGTGACATCGATGACCGGCCAGTGACGCTGGGTAAAGACCCGGCGCGCATCGCGGACTTCGGCGCGCACCGCCTCGAGGTCGGTATAATCGGTGGCCTCGTTGTGATCGAGCATGCTGAGCCGGTTGCGGCGCAGATGGATCAGCCGCTCGGGGTCGTTGGTCAACCCGACGATCAGCGGCTTCTCGGCATGCGCCAGTTCCGCGGGTAGCTCGACCCCCGGCACGAACGGCACGTTTGCCGCCTTGATGCCGCGGTTGGCGAGATAAAGACAGGTCGGGGTCTTCGACGTCCGCGACACGCCGACAAGGCAGACATCGGCATCGTTGATGCCCCAGCTCGATTGGCCGTCATCATGGTTGATGGCAAAGGTCATCGCATCGATGCGGGCAAAATATTCGCTGTCGAGCAGATGCTGCTTGCCGGGGAGACCTCGACTCTCGCGGCCCAGATAGGCCGCCAGGGCGCTGATGACGGGATCGAGCACCGGGATCGCCGGGACCTGCAGCCGCCGGCATCCCTCGTGCAATACCTGGCGCAGTGCATCGTTGACCATCGTGAAGAGAACCAGCCCCCGATTGGTCTCGATGCCAGTGAGCACGCGATCGATCTGGCTGCGCGTCCGCACCATGCTCCAGACATGTTCGATCGCCTGGGCTTTGTCAAACTGGACAAGGCAGGCACGCGCTACCGAATGGACGGTATCCCCGGTTGAATCGGATACCAGGTGAAGATGAAACCGGGTCAACGCCACGGCGCCCTCGCGG
This sequence comes from Allostellaceae bacterium, assembly GCA_036569735.1. Taxonomy (GTDB): domain Bacteria; phylum Pseudomonadota; class Alphaproteobacteria; order ATCC43930; family CGMCC-115725; genus DATARH01. Next base: position 2,660 of record DATCQF010000398.1, read on the forward strand.
CAGGCGGAGCCCGCTCAACCCTGTGGACGAAATGGCGCCAGGCGGGTGAAACTCCCGGTCTTATCGCGGCGCGCGATTGTTGTCCCCGGACCGGACATGCCGACCCACCCGTTATCAACCGCTCAACCACCATTATCCCCATGCCTGGCCAACCGGGAGAAGCTGGCTCGCCTTCCCTGTTGTTCCGCTATTATCCGCACCAAGGCGTATTCTAAGCACCCGACCACCCTGCCAATTGTAACCTTATGCACAGGCCGCCGCAAACCGTCCGCCACTCACCGCAAATCCGGGATAAATCGGGGATGCGCATCAATCCCCGTTATCCCGCGACCATCTTCATCAACTACATCATTTAGAATCAGACTCTAATGGAAGATAGAAGAACAGCTATACCCGGTGGACAACCAAAGCGGCTGCTCCGGGCGCTGGCCGGCGAAACGCTGGAGCGGCCGCCATGGTGGCTGATGCGGCAGGCAGGCCGGTACCTGCCGGAATATCGCGCGTTGCGGGCGCGGAGCCCCGGGTTTGTTGAATTCTGCCTGACCCCGGAACTGGCGGCCGAGGCGACGTTGCAGCCAATCCGCCGCTTTGGCATGGATGCGGCAATCGTATTTGCCGACATCCTCCTGGTGCCTCAGGCGCTGGGGCAACGGGTCGAATTCGGCGAGGATGGTCCGGTGCTCGAGGCGATAGTCGAAGGCGCCGGTATCGCCGGGCTGCGCCGGGACGGACGTTCGGGGCTTGAGCCGGTGTACGAGACGGTGCGCCGGAGCCGTGCCGCCTTGCCGCAGGATACCGCGCTGATCGGGTTCGCCGGATCACCCTGGACGGTTGCGACCTATATGGTCGAGGGCGGGTCCAGCCGGGATTTTCGGAGGGTCAAGGCGTGGGCTTACCGCGATCCGGAGAGCTTTGCCGGGCTGATCGGGCTGCTCGTCGATGCAACCGTGGACTATCTGTCGGGCCAGATCGCGGCGGGCGCCGATGTCGTGCAACTGTTCGACAGCTTGGCCGGGGTTTTGCCCGAGACCGGCTTCGAGCGCTGGGTCATCGATCCGACGCGGCGGATTACGGCCCGGCTGAAAGAAAGCTTTCCGGGCGTGCCCATCATCGGTTTTCCCCGCGGCGCCGGCCTTCTCTATCAGCGCTATGCGGCGGATAGTGGGGTCGACGCTGTCGGGCTCGATACCGTGGTCCCGGCCGGCTTTGCCCGCGAGCACCTGCAACAGCGGGTTGCGGTGCAAGGCAACCTCGACCCGGTCGCGCTCCTGGTCGGCGGATCGATGCTGACCCAGGCCGTCAGGGAAATCCGCGGTGCTCTCGGCGGTGGACCGTTCATCTTCAATCTCGGGCACGGCGTGTTGCCGCAAACCCCGCCCGAAAATGTTGCGGCGCTCGCACGGTTGCTCGCTGAGCCCGTTGACTTTACGTGAAGCCGGGGATTTTACGTGAAACCGGGACCGGGATGGTGCGCCGGGCGGTCGTGCTGATGAATCTGGGCGGGCCCGATTCGCCCGGTTCGGTGCGGCCGTTTCTCTATAATCTGTTCAGCGATCCGGCGATCATCGGCCTGCCGGGTTTCTTGCGGCTGCCGCTGGCATGGCTGATCGCGGCACGCCGGGCCGCCACCGCCCGGGCGATCTACTCGCAACTCGGCGGGTCTTCGCCACTGCTCGCCAACACCGAAGCCCAGGCGCGCGCGCTTGAAGCAGAGCTGGGCGCCGGATATCGCTGCTTTATCGCGATGCGCTACTGGCATCCGCTGACCGCGGCCGCGGTCGGTGCGGTCAAGGAATGGCGACCGGATGAGATTGTCCTGTTACCGCTCTATCCGCAATTTTCGACGACGACGACAGCCTCCTCGCTCGAGGCGTGGCGGCGCGAGGCGGCACGGCAAGGGCTTGGCGGGGTAACCCGCGCGATCCGGTCCTACCCGGCGGCGGAGGGGTTCATCGCGGCCCTGGCGGCGCTGGTTGGCAGCGTCCTGACCGATGCAGAGGCTGACGCCGCGCCGGTGCGCCTGTTGTTCAGCGCGCATGGGTTGCCGCTCAAGATCGTGCGTGCCGGCGACCCGTATCCGGGCGAGATCGAGAGCACCGCGGCGGCGGTGATGCGGATGCTCGGAAGGCCCGGGCTCGATTGGCGCGTATGTTATCAGAGCCGGGTGGGACCGCTCGCCTGGCTCGGCCCATCGGTCGAGGACGAGCTGCGGCGCGCCGGTCGCGATGGCGTCGCAATTGTCGTCGCGCCGATCGCCTTTGTGTCCGAGCATTCGGAGACGCTGGTCGAACTCGATCGCGATTATCGGCGCGTGGCCGAGGCCTGCGGCGTGCCGGCCTACCATCGGGTCCCGACGGTGGGTACCGACCGGCGTTTTATCGGTGCTCTGGCCGACCTCGTCCGCACTGCCGCGCAACCGGTGGAAAACGCCGCCTCGCTATCCGGACCGATTCGGTGACCAACGCTCTTGGCGCTGCCTATCCCTGGGTGAAGGCGCTGCACATCATCGCGGTCATCGCGTGGATGGCGGGGCTGCTGTACCTCCCGCGGCTCTATGTCTACCACGCCGGCGTGCCGGCCCAATCGAGCCGGGCGGCGATGCTGGAGATCATGGAACGGCGGCTGTTGCGCGCCATCATGCTGCCGGCGGCGGCGATGACCTATGGTTTCGGGCTGTTGCTGGCGGCGATCCCCGGGGTGGTCGATTGGCACCGCGGCTGGATCTGGGCGAAGCTCGGCCTGGTCGCGCTGCTGACCGTTTTCCATATTCTGTTGGCGTATTGGCAGCGCGGCTTCAGCGCCGGAAAAAATTTGCATTCTCCAAAATTCTATCGATTTATTAATGAGTTGCCGACGATTCTGATGATCGCGATCGTGCTGCTCGTCGTGGCCAGGCCGTTTTGAGCCAGATGTGCCACCATCCGCTGAACCACGCCCCTTGTAATCGTGTTTGACTTGCATATCTCCATTCGCTAAGGAAACCGCCATACCGCCCGCCGGTTTTCCTGCACACCTTCCAGATAAACCCGAAAATCCCGTCCCGACTCCCGGATTCTGTCGGGGCAGCCCACCGGAAGACGGGTCAATCAATCATCCCCTATTGCGACACAAACACCCATGAACCTCCAAGAACTCAAGCGGAAGACTCCGGCAGAGCTGCTCGCTTTTGCCGAAGAGCTGCAGATCGAGAACGCCTCGTCCCTGCGCAAGCAGGACATGATGTTCGCGGTCCTCAAACAGCTCGCCGAGAACGACGTGCCGATCTCCGGCGATGGCGTGCTCGAGGTGCTGTCGGACGGCTTCGGCTTTCTGCGCTCGCCCGAGGCGAATTACCTGGCCGGCCCGGACGACATCTATGTCAGCCCGAACCAGGTGCGCCGTTTTGGCCTGCGCACCGGCGATACCGTCGAGGGGCAGATCCGCTCGCCGCGCGACGGCGAGCGCTATTTCGCCCTGCTCAAGGTCAATTTGATCAATTTCGATGAGCCCGACCGGCTGCGCCACCGGATCAATTTCGACAATTTGACGCCGCTCTATCCCGAAGACAAGATCGAGCTTGAACTCAACGATCCGACCAAAAAGGACCTGACGACCCGGGTGCTCGACCTGATCACCCCGCTCGGCAAGGGCCAGCGCGCGCTGATCGTGTCGCCGCCGCGCACCGGCAAGACCGTGATGCTGCAGAATATCGCGCATGCCCTCGCGGCCAATCACCCCGAGGTTTACCTGATCGTCCTCCTGATCGACGAGCGGCCGGAGGAGGTCACCGACATGGCCCGCTCGGTCAGGGGCGAGGTCATCAGCTCGACGTTCGACGAGCCGGCGCAGCGCCATGTGCAGATCGCCGAGATGGTGATCGAGAAGGCGAAACGCCTGGTCGAGCACAAGCGCGACGTCGTGATCCTATTGGATTCGATCACCCGGCTCGCGCGTGCCTACAACACCGTCGTGCCGTCCTCGGGCAAGGTCTTGACCGGCGGCGTCGACGCCAACGCATTGCAGCGCCCGAAGCGGTTTTTCGGCGCGGCCCGCAACATCGAGGAAGGCGGGTCGCTGACGATCATCGCCACCGCTCTCATCGATACCGGCTCCCGCATGGACGAAGTCATCTTCGAGGAGTTCAAGGGCACCGGCAATTCCGAAATCGTGCTCGACCGCAAGGTCGCCGACAAGCGCACCTTCCCGGCGCTCGACATCACCAAATCGGGCACCCGCAAGGAAGAGCTATTGGTCGACCGCGGCGTCCTCGCCAAGATGTGGGTGCTGCGCCGCGTGCTGATGCCGATGGGCACCAACGACGGGCTCGAATTCCTGATCAACAAGCTCAAGGAATCGAAGAACAATTCCGAGTTCTTCGACGCGATGAACACCTGACCAATCGCATTCCCGGCGAAAGCCGGGACCCATTGATCCGCCGCTGGGGCGGTGGAAACGTGGATCCGGGCTTTCGCCGGGAATTCGATGGAGGTGTTGAGGCTGACCCACCGCGCGAGGGATGGGCCAGCTCTCGGGCGAAACCTACACGGTAAAAACGGTCGAGCCGGTGGTCTTGCGGTCCTGCAGGTCGCGATGGGCCTGCGCCGCGTCGCGCAGCGCGTAGGTCTGGTTGATCGCCAGTTTGACCGCGCCCTTCTGCACCACATCGAAGAGTTCGCCGGATGCGGTCAGCAGGTCCTCGCGGCTCGCCGTGTAGGTATTGAGGGTCGGCCGGGTCACGAACAGGGAGCCCTTGCCGGCGAGGATCCCGAGATCGACCGGCGGCACCGATCCCGAGGACTGCCCGAACAGCGCCAGGAGGCCCAGCGGCGCGATGCAGTCCAATGATTTGGAGAACGTGTCCTTGCCGACCGAATCGTAGACGACCGGGCATTTCTTGCCGCCGGTGATCTCGGCGACCCGCGCGACGAAATCCTCGCGCCGGTAGTTGATCGCGTGGTCGCAGCCGTTCTTTTTGGCCAGCGCGGCCTTCTCGTCGTCGCCGACCGTGCCGATCACTGTCGCGCCCAGGTGCTTGGCCCACTGGCAGACGATGAGGCCGACCCCGCCGGCCGCGGCGTGAATGAGGATGGTTTCCCCCGGCTTTACGACATGGGTGCGGCGGATCAGGTACCACGCGGTCATGCCCTTCAGCATCATCGCCGCGCCCTGCTGGTCGGTGATCCCGGCCGGCACCGGCACGAGACGGTCGGCCGGCATGACGCGCGCTTCGCTATAGGCGCCGAGAGGGCCGCCAGCATAGGCGACGCGGTCGCCGGGCTTCAATCCGCTGACCCCGGAGCCGACCTCCTCGACCACCCCGGCGGCCTCGGAGCCGAGCCCGCTCGGCAGTGGCATCGGGTAGAGCCCGCTCCTCTGATAGGTGTCGATATAGTTGAGCCCGACCGCGCTGTGGCGCAGCCGGACCTGGCCCGGCCCGGGCTTGCCGACCTCGACCTGCTGCCATTCGAGAACCTCGGGCCCGCCGGTCTTCGCAAAACGGATTGCTTGCACCATTTTTCCCTCCTTTGGGGTTCAATGGCCCGACGATAGCGAAGAACCGTAGGGCGGAAAAGCAGAGCGCCTTCCGCCGAGTGAGCCCCGCGGAATCGTGGCGGAAGGCGCTGCGCTTTTCCGCCCTATATCCGCCCGCTCGACCCTCAGTCCAATGCGCCCTCGAGCGCGAGCAGGCGCTGTTTGGTAGCGAGCCCGCCCTCGCCGCTGTAGCCGCCGAGCCCGCCCTTCGCCAGCACGCGATGGCACGGGATGACGATCGGGATCGGGTTCTTGCCGCAGGCCCGGCCGACCGCGCGCGGCGCCGAGCCGACCGCCTGCGCGAGATCGCCGTAACAGCGGGTCTCGCCGTAGGGGATGGCCTGCATGGCGACCCAGACGCGCGCCTCGAACGACGTACCGGCCGGCGCGAGCGGCAGATCGAAGCGGTGGAGGCCGCCGTCGAAATAGGCGGCGAGCTGGCGCGCCGCCTCGGCGAGCAGCGGGCTGCCGTTGCCCGCCCGCGCATCCGCCCAGCGGATCGCGACGATCGCGCCGTCATTCTCGTCGATCGTCAATTGCCCGACCGGGCTGGGGATCGATAGGGAGGGCATTGGGGCGCCTCGCTGGGAACGTTTCACGAACATTAGCGCAGCGCGGCGAGGTTGTCGACCAGCGCTTGCGGCTCGGTCAGCGGCAGCGAGCATACCGGGCCGTCGCAGACATAGGCCGCCGGACGGCCGCCGACGAGCCCCTTGCCGTGCGCCGGATGATCCTCCGGCAGAGCCTCCCCGGGTGCGACCCCGAGCACCACCCGGTTCGGCAGTGACACCTGATAAACCGCCCGCCGCAATGCCGCAAAGCCCGGATCGTCGGGTGCGCCGGCGAGGACGATCTGCACCGGCTTCATCGCCAGCTCGGCATTGTTGATGAGGGTCGCCAACGGAAAGAAATTGCGCGCGACCTCGCCAGCGAAGGTGGCGATGATTTCTTCCGCGCGCCGGCGATACCGGTCGTCGCCGGTGAGGAGGGCGAGCCGGGCCAGGACGCCGACCATCGTGCCGTTGCCCGAGGGGACCGCGGCGTCGTTTGCCGTCTTGACCCGTGCGATCAGGTCCGTTGTGTCGTCGGCGGCAAAGAAATAGCCGCCTTCGTCCGTGTCCCAGTGATGCCGGTCGAGCACCGCCACCCAGCCCTGCGCCCGCGCCAGATAGGCGTGGTCGGACGTGGCTTCGTACAGCGCCAGGGCGGCGCGGCAGAGATTGGCGTAGTCGTCGACGCTCGCCGGGTGGCGCGCCTCGCCGACCCGCCAGCTGTGCCGCAGCCTGCCACCGGGCGCGGCCATGTGCTCGGCGATGAAGCCGAAAGCCCGCGCCGCCAGTGCCACCCAGTCGGCACGCTCGAAGATGAGGCCGGCGTCGGCGAGCGCCGCGATCATCAGCCCGTTCCAATCGGCCAGCACCTTGTCGTCGAGCCCGGGACGCACCCGCGGCGCGCG
>DATCQF010000399.1:0-4329 GCA_036569735.1 Allostellaceae bacterium
GGCTTTCTCGGGCCGAACGGCGCCGGCAAGTCGACGACGATGAAGATGATCACCGGGTTTCTCGCGCCGAGCGCCGGCACCGCGGTGATTTGCGGCCACGACATCCAGAGGGAGCCGCTCAGGGCGAAGCGGCAGATCGGCTACCTGCCGGAAGGCGCCCCCGCCTATCCCGACATGAGCGCGGCCGAATTCCTCGACTTCATCGCCCATATCCGCGGATTTCGCGGCGCCGAGGCGAGGAAGCGCATCGCCCATATCGCCGAGCTGATCAATATCGCGGATGTGCTGCACCAGCCGATCGAGACCTTGTCGAAGGGCTATCGGCGGCGGGTCGGGGTGGCGCAGGCGCTGCTGCACGACCCCGCGGTGGTGATCCTCGACGAGCCGACCGACGGGCTCGACCCCAACCAGAAACACGAGATGCGCGGCATCATCCAACGGATGAGCCCCGATAAGGCGATCATCATCTCGACCCACCTGCTCGACGAGGTCGAGGCGGTGTGCAGCCGGGCGATCATCATCGCGCGCGGCCGCATCCTCGCCGACGGCACGCCCGCGGAGCTGGCGGCCCGCTCGCGCTATCATAATGCGGTGCGCGTTGGCCTGCCCGCCGCCGGGACCGATTCGACGATCGCGGCCGGGCTGGCAGGCCTCGCCGGGGTCGCTTCGATCGAGCGGGCGAGCGACGGCGAGGGCGACGGGCTGTGGCTGTTTCCGCGCGACCAGCGCCCGATCATTGCCGAGGTCGCGGAATTGGTTCGCGCTCACGGCTGGATGGTGACCGGGATCAGGGCCGAGCGCGGCCGGCTCGACGACGTCTTTCGCGCGATCACGATGCCGCAGGCTGGGGCACCCGATCCGGCGCGCGAGGCGGCGTGAGGCGCCGCGTAACCGGATCATGGCCACAAAGACATCGCATTCCCGGCGAAAGCCGGGATCCAATCCGATGGAGGGCATGGCAGCCCCGGTCGTGTCCGGCCGCTCGGGCCGCTTTCCCGCCTCGGTGCGGCGGATGGATGGGTCCCGGCTTTCGCCGGGAATGCAGAGAAAATAGGTAGGTCCGTGCGCCACACGATCACCATTGTCCACCGCGAGCTGGCGGGCTATTTCGCGACGCCCTTGGCCTATGTGTTCATCATCGTCTTTCTGGTGCTGGCCGGGATCCTGACCTTTTTCGTTGGCGATTTCTTCGAGCGCGCCCAGGCTGATTTGCAATCCTTCTTCCTCTTCCATCCCTGGCTCTACCTCGTCTTGATCCCCGCCTTGTCGATGCGGCTGTGGGCCGAGGAACGCAAAAGCGGCACGATCGAATTGTTTCTGACCTTGCCGATCCGCCTCTCCGAGGCGGTGCTCGGCAAGTTCCTCGCCGCCTGGCTGGTCGCCGGGATTGCGCTGGCGCTGACCTTCCCCTTCTGGCTCACCGTCAATTTTCTCGGCGACCCCGACAACGGCGTCATCGGGGCGAGCTATCTCGCCAGCTGGCTGATGGCCGGCGCCATCCTGGCGATCGGCGCGGCGGTATCGGCGGCGACCAAAAACCAGGTCATCGCCTTTGTCGTGACCGCGGCCCTGGTTTTGCTGCTGATCGCCGCGGGTACCTCGATGGTGCTCGGGCTGTTCCGCGACTGGGCGCCGGCGGGGCTGGTCGACGCGGTCGCCGGGGCCAGCATCCTGGGTCATTTCACCGCGATCACCCGCGGCGTCATCGATCTGCGCGACCTCATATATTTCATCTCGGTGATGATCGCCTTTCTCGCCGCCAACGCGATCATCGTCGACCTGAAAAAGGCCGATTGAGATGTGGGGGCGGCGCAGCGGGGGCGACTCGCGGCGGGCGCGCTCCCTGGCCGCGCTGCTGTGCATCGCGATGATGTTGGCCGCGACCAACATCATCGCCGGACGGCTTTTGCCGGTGCGGCTCGATCTGACGGCGGAGCGGCTTTATACGCTGTCCTCCGGCACCAGGCAGACCCTCGCCCGGATCGACGAGCCGATCACCCTGCGCTTCTATTATTCGACCCGGCTCGGCCAGGCGATCCCGTCCTACGGCGTCTACGCCCAGCGGGTCCGCGAGCTGCTCGACCAGTACGTCGCCGCGGCGCACGGCAAGCTGCGCCTCGAAATCTACCAGCCGCTTCCGTTCTCCGACATCGAGGACCGCGCCGTCGCCTTTGGCCTGCAGGGCGTCCCGCTCAATGCCCAGGGCGATCAGGTCTATTTCGGCCTCGCCGGCACCAACTCGACCGACGATCAGCAGATCATCGCGTTCTTCGCCCCGGAGCGCGAGCGCCTTCTCGAATACGACCTGACCCGGCTGGTGCACACCCTGGCCGTTCCAAAACGGACCGTCGTCGGGCTGCTCAGCACTCTGCCGCTCGACGGCGCCGGGTCGCTCGGCGGCAATTCTGCGCCGCCGAAGGCGTTTCTCCAGCAATTGCGCCAGCTCGACGATGTCGAGACCTTGTCCGCCGCGCTCGATGTCATTCCGCCCGGCACCGACGTTTTGATGCTGGTGCACCCGCAGAACCTGCCGGAAAAGACGCTGTTCGCGATCGACCAGTTCGTCCTGAAGGGCGGCAAGGCGATCGTGTTCGTCGATCCCTATTCCGAACTGCAGGCGAGGAGCCGCCCGCAGGGGGCGCCGGCCGACAGCGACCTCGAGCAGCTGTTCAAGGCGTGGGGCCTCAAGCTCCTGCCGAATACCGTGGCCGGCGACCGGCGCAACGCGCAGCGCGTCGTCGTGCCGTCGGCAGCGCCAGGCGGCGGCGAGGCAAAGGATTACATCGCCTACCTCAATCTGAAGGGCGCCGAACTCAACCACGACGATGTGGTCACCGCCAATCTGCGCCAGATCGCGCTGGCGACGGCAGGCATTATCGAGCCGGTCGCCGGCGCCTCGACAAAGCTGGAGCCGCTGATCACCACCTCGCCGGACGCGATGAAGCTGCCGGTGGAGCAGGTCACCGGGCTGCCCAACGTCGCGGGGTTGTTGACCCGCTTCAAATCGGAGGACACGCGCTACGTGCTCGCCGCCCGCATCACCGGTCCGGCCGAAACGGCCTTTCCCGACGGGCCGCCAAAGGCCGAAGAACCTCCAACCAAGCCGGGGGAGCCGGCGAAATCCGCGGAGGCCTCCAAACCGGAGCCGGCGGCCGAATTGGTGCGCAAATCGGTGCAGCCGATCAACCTCATCGTCGTTGCCGACACTGATATGCTCGACGATCGGCTGTGGGCGCAAACGCAAGATTTCTTCGGCCGGCAGATCGTCGTCCCGGTCGCCAACAACGGCGATTTTGTCGCCAACGCGGTCGAGGTCCTGGCCGGCGGCGAGGACCTTGTCGGGTTGCGCAGCCGCGGCACCTCGACGCGGCCGTTCGCGCGGATCGACGAGATCCAGCGTGATGCCGACAACCGTTACGCCGCCGAGCAGGAGGCGTTGTCGCAAAAGCTCAAGGATGCGCAAGCCAAGCTGAGCCGTCTGACCAAAGGCGAGGCGGCCACGGCGAACGCGCCGTTGTCGCCCGATGAGGCCAAGGCCGTCGACCAGTTCCGCGCCGACATGCTGGCGACAAGGCGCCAATTGCGCGGCGTGCAAGGCGCGCTGCGCCAGGACATCGAACGGCTGAAGGCGGTTCTCGAATTCTGCAACATCGCGCTGGTGCCGATCCTGGTCGCCCTCGCGGCAGTCATGCTCGGCGTGCGGCGCGGGCGCCGCCGGCGCAGCGCAGTCGCGTGAGCCGCCAGGCTACAGCTTCAATAGGCGCCGGGCGTTGCCGTTCAGCAGTTTCTCGCGGTCCTCGGCGCACAGCGGCAGGGTCTCGATCCACTTGGCGCCGGGCGGGTTGTCCATGAACGGGTAGTCGACCGAAAAGAGGATGCGGTCGATGCCCATCTCCATCATGCAGCACACCAGCGCCGGATCGGAGAAGAAGCCGCTCGTGGTGATCCAGAAATGCTCGCAGAAGATCTCGCGAAAGGTTTTTTCGCTCATGCTGCCGCGCAGTCCATAGCTGATGCGCCACAGATAGAACGGCAGACCCTCGCCCATATGGCCGAGGATGACCTTAAGCCCGGGATGGGCGTCGAACACCCCGCTCAGAACAAAGCGGATGCCCTGCGTCGCGGTCTCGACGTTGAAGCCCCAGCCGGCCCGCAAGATCCCCGGATGCTTTTGCGCATAATCCTTGTAGTAGGTATCGATCACCGCCTGTTGGGGCAACGCCGGGTGGATATAGATCGGCACATCGAGCGCCGCGGCCCGCTCGTAGATCGGCCAGAACCGCGCATCGTCATGAAACACGTGGTCGGTCAGCCCGTTGATCATCGCGC
>DATCQF010000400.1:0-3004 GCA_036569735.1 Allostellaceae bacterium
GCGCGCGCCGGCGTTTCGCCGAAGGATACGCCCGTTTTCTTCGGTTGATCAGCGAGTAGCCCATCATGCCCGCACCGCATCCCCTGACGCCGCTCCTCGCGCCCGCTTCGGTCGCGATCTTCGGCGCCTCCAACGACCCGACCCGCATCAGCGGGCGCTCGCTGCGCTATTACCGCGAGGCCGGGTACAAGGGGGCGCTCTATCCGATCAACCCGACTCGCGACACGGTGCAGGACCTGCGCGCCTACCCCGATATCGCCGCGGTGCCGGGGGCGGTCGAGTGCGCGGTCATTGCGGTGCCGGCCAATCTGGCGATCGAGGCGATGGAGGCCTGCGTCGTAAAGGGCGTCAAGGCTGTCGTCATGTTCACCGCCGGGTTTGCCGAGATCGGGCCGGAGGGCCGGGTCATGCAGGAGCGCATCACCGAGATCGCGCGGGCGAGCGGGATCCGGCTCTGCGGGCCCAATTGCCTCGGCCTCTTCAACATGCGCATCGGCCACACCCCGACGTTCAGCTCGTTTCTCGAAGAGGGTCCGACCCCGGCGGGTCCGCTCGGCATGGTGACGCAGTCGGGTGCGTTCGGGACGCACCTCCTGGCGCTGACCGCGCGCCGCGGCATCTCGGTCGGAGTGTGGCTCAGCACCGGCAACGAAGCCGACGTCTCGGTCGCCGACGGCATCTCGTTTCTCGCCGACGACCCGGATACCACCGCGATCGCCTGCTATGTCGAAGCAATCAAGGACGGTGCGGCGTTCGCCGAAGCGGTCGCGCGGGCGCGCGCCAATGGTAAGCCGGTTATCGCGATGAAGGTCGGCGGCTCGACGATCGGCGCCGCCGCGGCTGCTTCGCACACCGCTTCCCTCGCCGGCAGCGATGCGGTTTATGACGCGGCGTTGCGCCAGCTCGGCGTCGAGCGCGCCAAGACCCCGGCGGACCTGGTCGAGATCGCCTATGCCTGCACCCGCGGCCGGCTGCCCACCTCGCGCCGGCTCGCGGTCGTGACGATGTCGGGCGGCGCCGGAGTCCTGATGGCGGACGCCGCCGAGGAGGAAGGGTTGGAACTGACACCTCTCAGCGAGGATTCGCAGAAGGAGGTGCTGAGCTGGGTCCCGTTCGCGGCGCCGCGCAACCCGGTCGATGTAACCGCGCAAGCCCTCAATGATCCATCGATCCTCGACAAGGGCTTTGACCTCCTGCTCGGCAAGGAGAAATTCCCGGCGATGGTCGGGTTCTTCACGACCTGGGCGAGTTCGCCGCAAATGGCCGAGCCGTTGTTCCGGTCGGTGAGCTCGGCGGCGGCGCGCTATCCCGACGCCTATTTCGCGCTGTCGGCGATCGCCAGCCCCGAGATGCAGCGCCGTTACGAGGCGGCCGGGGTCGGGCTCTACGAGGATCCCTGGCGCGCCGTGCAATCGATCGCCGCGGCGATGCGCTGCGCCGAGCGCCTCGCATCGCCGCCCCTGCCGGTGCCGCCGGTGCCCCGCAACCTGCCGCGCTTGCCAGAGGGCCCGATCGGCGAGCACGAGGCAAAGCGCATCCTGGCCGAAGCCGGCGTGCCGGTGCTGACCGAACTCCTGGCGACCAGCGCCGCCGAGGCGCAGGCGGGCGCGGCCAAGGTCGGCGACCGTCTCGTGCTGAAGATCGTCTCGCCGCAGATCACCCATAAGACCGAAGTCGGCGGCGTCATGCTCGACGTGCCGGCGGCCGAAGCCGGGGTCGCCTACGACCGGCTCATCGAGCGGGTCAGGGCGCGCGCGTCCGGTGCGACCCTCGACGGCGTCCTCCTGTCGCCGATGGTCAAGGGCGGGGTCGAGATGATCCTCGGCGTGCAGGACGATGCGGTGTTCGGCCCGGTGGTGCTGTTGGGCCTCGGCGGCATCTTTGTCGAGGTGCTGCGCGACGTGACCTTCCGCATCGCCCCGTTCGGGGTCGAGGAGGCGCACCGGATGATCGGCGAACTGCGCGGCGCCGCGATCCTCGAAGGCGCGCGTGGCCAGCCGCCCGCAGACCTCGATGCGCTGGCCGCGGCATTGTCGCGGCTCTCCTTGTTCGCCGCGGCGCAACGCGGGCGGTTCACCAGCATCGACATCAACCCGCTCCTGGTGCGGGCGAAGGGCGAAGGCGCGGCGGCGCTCGACGCCTTGATCGTGACCTCGCAGGCGGGTTCGCCCGGCTGACGGCGAGCGGGCGTCGCGCCGGCGGCCTAACCAAAATTTAACGCTATTGCTGTATAAAGCGGCGCGCCTTGAAACGTGAGGAGTAACAGGTGCGGCTTCGGTTCGGTGGCCTATTTCCGGCGGCCCTGCGCGGTGTGCGAGATAGCACATCGGCGGCGGATCGGCACGACCTGGAGGCTCCCCGGGCGACGTCCGAGGCGGCGGAATTGCGCTTGCCCGGCGCCGCCAAAGACCCGGCGACCGGTCGATGGTTGGCGCGCCTCATTGATTCGATCCGCCTGCAGCACGTAACGGTCGTGCTCTGCACGCTGGCGCTGATCGCCTACAACGCGAGTGCGTTTCTGCCGATGCCGCTTGGCTATCGCGATCTCCTGGTCGCGGTGATCATCGTCCTGCTCGGATGGCTGATGTTCGCTGCCCTGAACAACCAGCAGCGGGCGGTGGCGGAGCTGCGCGCGCGTGAGCGGCAGTTCGCCGAACAAAGCGCCTTGTTGCAGAGCACGCTTGAAAGCATGGGCGAGGGTCTCAGCGTCTTTGATCGCGACGGGCGTCTGATCGCCTGGAACGTCGGGTTCGCCAAATGGCTGCAGCTGCCGCTCGACCTGGCCGGTGTCACGCTGCACGACATTCTGCTGCAGCAGGCGCGGCGCGGGGATTTCGGTCCGGTGGATCCGGAGCGCGAGGCTGGCGAGCGCGTCCAGCGCTTCTATAGCGATGTGCCGACGGTCGTGGAGCGCACGACGGCAAGCGGGCACGTGTTGCAGATCCGTCGCCGTGCCATGCCCGACGGCGCCGTCGTCTCGCTCTATTCGGACATCACCGAACGC
>DATCQF010000401.1:0-3971 GCA_036569735.1 Allostellaceae bacterium
CAGGTGTACGGGGACGACAGACGGCAGCGGTAGGTTCGGAAATCACCTAACGAGCCAACTCAGATAGGGCCGCGGTGGTTCCAAGGCTCGAAGTTAACCCGCTTCATCGCGGTATAATCGCGCTAACATCGCCCGCCATGCCCCCCATCCCGCCCGCCGAACCCCAGGACGACGCCCCCGGCGCACCCGGCTCGGCGCCGTCGTGGACGAGCAGCGCCAAGGACATGGTCGGCTGCGCGCTGGGCCCGGCGCGGCTGTGGTTCACCCTCGGCTTCGGCATCGTCAACGAGGTCTATTACCCGCGCGTCGACATCCCGCAGATCCGCGACCTCGGCTTTATCGTCGCCGGCCCCGACGGGTTCTGGTCGGAGGTCAAGCGCAACGGGAATTATTCATTGAAGCTGTTGGCCCCCGGCGTCCCGGCGGTCGAGGTCGTGCACAGCCACGCGCGCTATACGCTGACCCTGCGCATCACGCCCGACCCGCGGCGCGACGCCCTCCTCATCGAATGCCGGCTGGAGCCTGCCCCGGCGGAGGCCGGGGGCGCGGGCGAGCTCGCCCTTTATGTCCTCGTCGCACCGCATCTCGGCGCCACCGGCTACGACAACATCGCCGCGGTCGAGCGTTACGGCACGCGCCGCGTGCTGTGGGCCGAACAGGGCCCGTTCGGCATGGCGCTCGCCGCGGTCGACGGGCAGCAGCGCGACGCCTTCGTCCGCGCCAGCGCCGGGTATGTCGGGGCCAGCGACGGCTGGCAGGATTTCGCGCAGAACGGCGCGATGACCTGGCAGTACCGCACGGCCGGGCCGGGCAATGTCGCGCTGACCGGCGAGCTGCCGCGCCGCGCGGTCCTGGCGCTCGGCTTCGGCAGCAGCGCCCAATCGGCCGCGACATTAGCGGTATCGAGCCTCATCCAGCCCTTCGACAACGTGTTGGCGCAGCAGATCGCCGAGTGGGAGGGCTGGCAGGCGCGCTGTGCCGAGCGCAACGCCGCTCCGCTCGACGTGCCCGCCCTTATCCGCGACCAGTTCGTCGTCTCGTCGATCGTGCTCCGGGCGCATCTCGACAAGACCTATCCGGGCGCAATGGTCGCCAGCCTCAGCGTGCCGTGGGGCGATACCGGCAACGAGCGCGGCGGCTATCACCTGGTGTGGCCACGCGACCTCGTCGAATGCGCCAGCGCCCTCTTGGCGCTCGGCGCCGAAGCAGAGGCGCGCGACACGCTGCGCTATCTGATCGCGACGCAACACGAGGATGGCCACTGGAACCAGAACCAATGGCTCGGCGGGACACCATATTGGCAGGGGATCCAGCTCGACGAGGCGGCGTTTCCGGTGCTGCTTGCCGCCGCGCTCGAGGAACGCGACGCGTTGCGCGGCATCACGGTGGAGGACATGGTGCGCCGGGCGCTCGGCTATATCGCGCGCACCGGGCCGTCGACGGCACAGGACCGCTGGGAGGAGAACGAGGGCATCAACCCGTTCACCTCGGCCGTGACGATCGCGGCGCTGGTCGCCGGCGCGGCATTGCTGCCGGCGCCCGAACAGGACTGGGCGCTGGCGCTCGCCGATTTCTGGAACGCGCAGATCGAAGCGTGGACGACGGTCAGCGGCACCGCGTTGGCGCGACAATACGACATCCCGGGGTATTACCTGCGGGTGGCGCCGCCGGGCATCCTCGCCGAGGCCGGAGCGAGCAGCGCGATCGTGCCGCTGCGCAATCATGACGACGGCAGCGGGCTGCCGGGCGACGAGCAGATCGGCAATGAATTCCAGCAGCTGGTGCGCTTTGGCTTGCGCGCCGCCGACGATCCGCTGATCCAGGGTTCGCTGCGCCTCGCCGACGCCCTCCTGCGCAGCGATACCCCGGCGGGGCCGGTGTGGCACCGCTACCGCGGCGACGGCTATGGCGAGCACGCCGACGGCACCGGCTTCAACGGCACCGGCATCGGCCGCGGCTGGCCGCTGTTGACCGGCGAGCGCGGCCATTACGAGCTGTGCGCCGGCAACGATCCCTTGCCGTACCTCGAAGCGATGGCGGCGATGGCGAGCCCGGGCGGGATGATCCCCGAGCAGGTGTGGGATGCCGACCCGATTCCCTCTCGCCGGCTCTATCCCGGCCGCGCCACCGGCTCGGCGATGCCGCTCGCCTGGGCCCATGCCGAATTCGTCAAGCTGCTGGTGTCGCGCGGGCTGGGCCGCCCGTTTGACCGGCCGCGCGCGGTCTGGCAGCGCTATCGCGGGCGCCGGGCCAGGGCGCAGCAGGCATTCTGGTGGCCGCATGCGCCGATCGGCGGGGTTGCCGCCGGCACTCCGCTGGCGATCGCCCTGCCCCATCCGGGCATCGTGCATTGGGGCCGCGACGGCTGGCAGACGGTCGAGGACACCCCGACCGCCGACACCGGGCTCGGGTTTCATGTCGCGGTGCTGGCGAGCACAGCGCTCCCGGCCGGCAACCGGATCGACTTCACCTGGCGGGGGCAGGATGGCGGCGAGTGGGTGGGACGCGACTTCGCCGTGCGCGTGCTCGCCGCCGCACCGTGATCGCACCGCAAACCAAACACCAAAGCGGAGCATCAGGCGAGGCGCCATTGACCCGGTAGCCCGGACGCCCAATCTACATGTTGTGCATCGTTCACTTTTGCGTCGAAGTTCGGCCCGTCTCTCGATGGCGAGCGGCGGCTTCACCCGTTTGACCGAGGTAGCCTCGCCATGTCGAGCATTGCGCTCAAAGTCACCCGTGCGCCGTCCACTAGCGGCGTCCACCACGCGTCCGAAGGCGTCAAACCGCTGTTCCGCGGCAATGGCGGCACCGATTACGTGTGCGGCAATTGCGCGGCGGTGATTGCCTCGGCCATGGGGCCGACCCAGCATGTCATCGTCGACCAGACGATTTGTTCGGCGTGCGGCGCGGAAAACGAGTTCCCTCTCGAACTGCGCGCATAAGGAATATCGGCTTCGGCCGGCTTACCCGAGAGCGGCGACCGCCTCCTCAGCCAGGCGGTTGTCGACGCATTCGCCTGACGGGACCGCCCGTTTGAGAAAACCGCTGCCAAGGAGTGCGCGGCGCAGCCGGTCAAAGCCTTCGTCCGGCAGGATTGGGTCGCTACCCCACACCCCCTGCCCCTTGTAGCGCGCCAGCGCGCGGGTCAGGACGCCTGGATCGAGCGCGGGGAAGTAGCCGGCGATCGCGGTGGCGAGCGCTTCCGGCGATTGGCCGGCGACCCAGCGCTGGGTCTTGTAGATCGCCCGGGTCATGCGGCGGAACGGCTCGGGATCGCCCGCGAGCCGCGCCCGTGTCGTGACGAACACGGTATAGCTGGTGCGGCCGCGCGCGCTCGCCGGCAGCCAGACATGCCCGCCGGCAGCGACCGCTTCTTCGACAAACGGCTCGAACAGCTGCGCCACATCGAGGCTGCCGTCCCTGAGCGCGGCGACGTTCTGGGGCATGGTGCGGCCGATGATCCGGTCGAGCCGGGCGGGGTCGACCCCGGCCTGGCGCAAATCCTCTTCAAGGCAGAGCCACGGGGTCGGCACCTCGGCGGTGCCGGCAAAGCGCAGCCCGGCCAATTCGGCGAGGCGGAAACCGGGATTGGGCCTTGTGCCGACCAGCGAAAACGGGTCGCGGCACACCACCTCGGCAAACGCGACCAAGGGCGACCCCGGGTTGTCGTCGTGATGTTTCATCAGGCGAATGGGGCCCATCCACACGACATCGACCTCGCCCGCGGCGAGCGCCGCCTCGGCCCGCCCCGGCCCCGGCGAGGGCAGCAGCGCGACATCGAGCCCCTCCTCCGCATACGCGCCGGTCGCATGCGCGGCATAAAACGGCGCGTACAGCACGAACCGGTAATTCTCGTAGAGGCGCAGGCGGAGGGGAGCAGGCATGGGGGTTCCTTTGGCATGCCGGGCAAAGCCGAAAAAGGCATCATGCCCTAAGGAATCGCATAACCAATAAAAACCGCATTCCCG
>DATCQF010000402.1:0-4176 GCA_036569735.1 Allostellaceae bacterium
CCCCAGGACCGAGCCGATAAACCCGCCGCCGCCGGTGATCACCAGCATCGGGTCACCGGCATCGGATCACCCGCGGCAGCGTCGCACAGGCACAGGATCGTGGCCTTCGAGAAATCCATCGCGCCGTCGCAACTCCGCCGCTGTCCGCTCGCCGGGGATCTTTAACACGCCGCCCCCGACCCGCCTAGAATCACCGGGACGCGCGACGTTGGGGATTCGCGGATGCCGGGCCCTTGGCCGTGGTGAGGGTGCGGCCGGTGCCGGCCCTGCGGTTCTCGTGCGGTCGGTGGGGGTTGAACGAAAGATCGCGTGGGTTATAGTCCGCCGCCGGATTTCCCGGCTGGATTGAGGGCACAGGATGCCTTGTCGCTCGCCCGCCGCGCTCGTCGCGGCCCTCGTGTTGCTTGCCGGCGCCGCCGTGATGCTCACCACCGGGCCGGCGCGCTCGGCTGATTTCACCGACGCCGCCGGGCGGCGCATCGTACTGCCCGACCCGATCCGCCGCATCCTGCCGGCCGAACGCAACGCCGAGGTTTTGGTTTTCGTGCTGGCGCCGGAGCGGCTCGTCGGGCTGAGCCGGCTGCCGGGGCGCGGCGCCCTCTTTCCGCGGGCCGGGCGCCTCCCGGTGGTCGACTGGCGTCCCCGGGCGAACCCGGCGAGCATGGCCGAGACCGCCCGGCGATTGCGGCCCGATCTGATCATCGACGCCGGCGCCGTCACCCCCGAGCGCGCGGCGTTCGCCGAGCAGGTCCAGCAAATGACCGGCATCCCCTACATCCTGGTCGACGACAGCTTCGCCCGCATACCGACGATGCTGCGCTCGGTCGGCGCCATTCTGGGGAACGGCGACCGCGCCATCGATCTGGCGATTTTCGCGGAGCACGCGATCGCCGGACTGCGCGGCCGGCTGTTGATCCGCCCGGCCGATACCAGGCCCCATGTCTATTACGCGCTCGGCCCGGACGGGCTGACGACCGCGCTGCCCGGGTCGCCGGCCGGCGAGGCGATCGACGAAGCCGGCGCGATCAATGTCGCCAGCGGGCTCGGCCGCGGCAGCGAAACGGTGGTCAGCCGCGAGCAATTGCTGGCCTGGGACCCGACGGTCATCATCGCCCAGGACCGCCGCTTCTACGCTTCCGTGCGGCGCGACCGGGCGTTGCGGCGCCTCTCGGCGGTGCGCAACCACCGGGTCTATCTCGAACCGCGTTATCCGTTCGGCTGGATCGAGGACCCCTCCAGCATCAACCGGCTGATCGGGCTCTATTGGCTGTCGAGCCTGTTCTACCCCGACGCCACCCAGGAAGACCTGCGCGCGACGGCCTGCGATTTCTACGACAAGTTCTACGAGATCAGCCTGACCAACGGGCAACTCGAGGCGATGGTCCGGCCGGCCGGCATCCCGGCGGTCGAGACGCTGCGCCCGGTCGGCGAGCCGCTGATCGGGCTTGGGGCGGCGCCGCCATCGACCCTGCCGGCCGGTACCCCCGGCACGCCAAGCCAAGCCGCCGCCGCGCCGGAGGTGGCGCCCGGCACCGGTCCGGCCGCCAAATGCATCGTCCCAGGCGGCCAGGGGCCGTACGATATACCGGCGACGAACTCCGGGACCGCTCCAGGGGCCTCGCCCGATTACTTGCCGCCGACCATCGCCCCCGGGGTTCCGCCGCCGGGCCGCCGCGGCCGCCCGCTCGGACTGGCGCCTGCGCCGGCGCCGGCGCAGGCCGCTGAGGCACAGGCCGGCGGGGGACTGGCCTACCAGTACCAGACGCGGCCGTAGCTGGCGACCAGCGCGGCGACGCCCGCGCGCGCCACCGGCTGAGCGCCGTTGATCAGTTCGTTGCGCTCGATGCCGTGCTCGCTCAGATCCTCGGCGACGTAGCAGATTTCGACGCCCTTGGCGGCGAGCGCCGCCAGATCCGAGGCGATGGCCGGCGGCTGCGTCTGGCGCCAATCGCCAAACGCGAGGCCCGCCGCATCCTGGCGCTGCACCAGGTAGTTGACCGCGTTGCCGCGCAACAGAACGGCGAGATCGGCGCCCGCGCCCTTCATCGCGCCGTGCAGCCAGACGATGGTGTCGTCCTGCTCCTCGATCGTCGCGCGATAGGCGCTCTCGATGATGCTCAAGGTCTTCATGACCCTCTCCTCAGCGCGTGGCGATGACGAGGGTGTTGTCCGAGGCCTCGGACAGCGTCCAGAAATCGGCCGGCGAGCCGCGCCGTACACCGGGAATGGCATCGACCGCGCCGCGCTCGTCGACGCACAGCCCGCAGTTCACCCAGTCGATCTTGCCGCCATTCTTTTCAGCCTCGCGCATCAATGCGGCGATCGCGTCCTTCGGGATGAAATGGTTCTCCTGTTCGACATCGCGGCCATGCACCGCGTTGGGATGCGGCTTCTGTGCGGCGAAAGGCTGCAATACCGCGCCCTCATAGGCGAAAACGTTGATGTTGTAGCCGCGCCGGGCGGCAAGATCGATGAGGCGCAGCGTCGTCGTCGAGCGCGCGTTCTCATAGGGCGCGTCCATGATGGCGATCGTGATGGTCTTTTTGTCAGCCATGATCTTCTCCCTCAATGCCAGATGACCTTGGCGCCCTCGGCGAGGGCATCGAGCACGACATCGAGGGGCGCCGCCGCGATCCCCGAGGCGAGGCGCTTCTCGTCGATGCCGCGCTCCTTCAGCGAAAAGCTGTCGGCCAGCACGCGCACCCCGGCGCCGGCCAGCTTCGTCAACTCACCCGAGCGGGCGCCCGAGCGCGCCGGAAGCACGCCGTTCTGGACGAGGAACAGGGTCACCTCATTCTTGGCGGCGGCAAGCTGCGTTGCGAGATCGCGGCAAAACCCGGTGTCGTTCGAGTCGAACGGGTCGCGCGATTCGATCAATAAATATCTCGGCATCAGGCACCTCTCTCGTGCGGGCCAGGGGCGGGACAGGCGTCGCGAACCGGCTCGGAAATGTGTTGCCGGTTCCCGATTCACAATGGCGCGGCGGACGATCCGACGCAAGCCGCAGCGCGTGTTCTACTCCGCCGGTTGAGCCGGCTGATCATGCATTTGATTATCGGATTTTCGGTTCATCCCGCTCTATGGCGAGGCGTTCGTCTCCGGGGCCCACGAACTCGCGCCGGAGCGACCTGGCCGCGGGGCGCAGGAGCACCCCGCAAGAGGCCCTCCGTACTCAGATCCTCGTCTATGTCGGGCCAGTGAATACCGTAGCCCCCGCCAGCCATTTCCCAGTGCTGGCGTTGTTCCGGCATGGCGCTGAGAAGGCGGGGATACCAGGCGAGCGGTACCGTTATGCTGCGTCCATCCATCAGATCCACCGTCAGACGCTCATCATCGACGTGAATCCCGCGAACCCGGATGTCCGGCGCAATCTCAGCCAAAGAACTACTCCGCCGCCTCCTGCCGCACCGGCGCGGGGCGCCAGCGCAGCACGGGCTTTCTCGCCGCGGCGGTCTCGTCGAGCCGGCGGCGTGGGGTGAGGCGCGGCGCGGCGCGAAAGGCGGCCGCATCGCCCTCCCGGGCGCGTTCGGCGAGGCCGCGCAGCACCGCGACGAACTGGTCGAGCGCGGCCTTGCTCTCGGTCTCGGTCGGCTCGATCAGCAAGGCCCCGTGCACGACCAGCGGGAAATACATCGTCATCGGGTGAAACCCCTCGTCGATCAGCGCCTTGGCGAAATCGAGGGTGGTGACGCCGGTGTCCTTGAGGAAATCGTCGTCGAACAGCACCTCGTGCATGCAGATGCCGGGAAACGCCGGGCTCAGCGCGTCGGAGAGCCCCGCCCTGACATAGTTGGCGTTGAGCACGGCATCCTCGGCGACCTGGCGAAGCCCGTCGGCGCCGTGGCTCATCATGTAGGCGAGCGCCCGCACGAACATGCCCATCTGGCCGTGGAAGCCCTTGAGCCGCCCGATCGAATGCCCGGCCGGGCCCTCGGCATGCTCGATCAGCGCGAACCCGCCAGCGCCATGCTCCACTGGGCCGTGCACCAGCCACGGCAGCGGCGCGTATGGCGCCAGCTCCGCCGCCAGCGCGACCGGGCCACTGCCCGGGCCGCCGCCGCCATGCGGGGTCGAGAAGGTCTTGTGCAGGTTGAGCTGCAGCGCGTCGATGCCGAGCTCGGAGGGCCGCACCCGCCCCATGATCGCGTTGAAATTGGCGCCGTCGCAGTAGAAGAA
>DATCQF010000403.1:0-2191 GCA_036569735.1 Allostellaceae bacterium
TTGCATCGGCTGGAATCCTCCCGGAGGGGTTCGCGTTTTCCGAAGTCTGCGACGGCTCGCCCGATAACGCCACGGTTTTGATCAGCCGCTTACCCGGGCTGCACGGTACGCATGATGCTGGAGGCGATTTACTTTCTCGCCAGGGCACGCAGCGTCGGTAGGAGCTGAGGTAACTCCTCCGTTGCGGTTTTCCAAATAATCTCGTCATCGATATCGAAATACGCGTGGACCACGCGGTTGCGCATCGAAATGATCAGGTTTCACGGTACGTCGGGCGACGACCGCCGGGTCGCGGCACTTACTTTGCTGGCAGCCTCTCCGACTATCTCGATGGCGCGCACCAGCGCGAATACCAGAATCTAGTCGCTATCCAGATCGGCGCGCGCCCGACCGGAGACGAAATTACCGGCGGTCTCAGCCGCCTCGATCATATGCTGGATGCGGGTCTGGTCGTCAGGCGGCAAATTGCACCTCGGCGGCGCGCACGACCTCGTCACGAAAATAGCGGCTGAGATCCTGCGCGGTGCGCAGATCGACGCGGCGTCCGCCCAACAGCTCAGACAACTCGGCCTCGATCGCCGCCATGCCGAGCAGACCGGGGACGGCGCCCGGATCGAACTCCACCAGCAGGTCCACATCACTGTCGGGCCGGGCGGTGCCCTTCAGTACCGAGCCGAACAGCGACAAGCGGCGGATGCCATGGCGCTGGCACAGTTGCGTGAGGGCCTGTTGATCGAGCGGCAGATGGCTCACCGCGTTCTCCTTCCGCAAGTCCGCGCCGGCAACAGATAGCGCACCCCTTACACCCGCGCCAGCACGCGCTCCTTGAAGGCGCGCATCTCGGCGATGACGGCAGCCTCAGTGGGCCGCTCGAAATCGAAGTCGATCGCGGTGACGCCGAGATCAGCGAGGGCGCGGATATCGCCGATGATCGCCGCGTCGCTGCCGGAAAAGAGCCGGCGCTCGCCGTCGGAGGCCTGGGGCGGCACTGCGTCGCCGGTGCGCTTCACCCGGTAGGTCAGCGCCACCGCGTCGCGTTTGCGCCCGGCGGCCTCGGTCATCGCGCGCAGCCGCTCGACCCCGGCCCGGTAGCGCGGGAGGCTGTCGAGCAGATGCGCGTTGTTGCTGCCGATCGGATACCACGCATCGCCGAGACGCGCGGCGCGGCGCAGCGAAGGCCCGCTCTCGCCGCCGACCCAGATCGGCGGATGCGGCTGCTGCATCGGCTTCGGCTCCAGGAGGAGCCCGTCGTAATGGACATAGCGCCCGGCGATCGTCGGTTTCTTTTCGGTCCATAGCGTGCGGAAGGCGGCGACATACTCGTCGGTGACCGCGCCGCGCTCGGCAAAGGGGGTCGTCACGACCGCGTCGAACTCGGCCTTGAGCCACCCCGCGCCGATCCCGACCGTGAGGCGCCCGCCCGACAAGACGTCGATCGTCGTCAGCTGCTTGGCCGCCAGCACCGCCGGGCGGTACGGCACCACCAGCACCGCCAGGACGAGCCGCACCCTTGTGGTGACCGAGGCGAGCCAGGCCGCCAGGGTCAGCATCTCGTGGCGGTGCGCGCTGTCCGTCGAATAGAACGCGCCGCTCTCCGAATAGGGATACCCGGGCTCCGCCATGTCGGGCAGCACGATGTGGTCGGTGACGGTCAGGTAATCGTACCCCAGCGCTTCGCCCTCGCGCGCGATCCGCGCCATGATGTCGGGCATCGCGAGCGCGCCGCTGTTCGGCAGGTTGAACCCGAATTGCATGTGCCCCCACCCCTATCCGTCATTGCGAGCGAAGCGAAGCAAAGCGTGCCGCCTGCGCTTCATGCGCCGAGATTGCGTCGTCGCGCCACTCCCCGCAATGACAGATCGCCCGCTCAGCGGCCGAGCGCGTGTTCGAGCTGGCGCTTGTTCATTGTCGAGCGGCCGGGAACGTTGCGCTGCTTCGCCTCGGCATAGAGTTCGGCCTTGGTCTTGCCGCCGCGCGATTTGCCGGTGAGGAAGCTGGTGGCGCGGCTTACCCATCCCTCGGCTTCGTCCTTATAGGTTTCGCCGCGGCTCTCCTTGGCCTTGGTCCGGCGCAAATTTCGTCGGTTCTCCTTCGGGCTCTCGAATTTCGAGGCGCCGGCCTCGTGCAGGGCAATCGCCACCGCCTGTTTCGGGTTCTTGACCTTGCTGTTGCCGCGCACGGTCTTCAATTC
>DATCQF010000404.1:0-2199 GCA_036569735.1 Allostellaceae bacterium
AGGCGAGATGGCCCTTGATCTTGGCGCATTCGGGGGTCGGGTCGGCATAGTGCCACACGATGTCCGGGAACAGCTGGTCCCCGATCTTGACCGAATGATACCCGGCCCGGCCCTTGTAGGGGCAGGCGGTCGTCTTGTCGCTCGGCACCAGGAGGTCCATCCGCACGTCCTCGGGCGGGATGTAATAGCGCGTCGGCAGCCGCGTCTCGAAGAGGAACCGGGCGCGCCGCGTGTCGGCGACGATCGCGCCGCCGACCACCACCTCGACATGGCGCGACGATAGGATGGCGTCGACGCGTTTATAGGGGTCGCGGGGATGAACGAAGATTTCCTCGTCCTCCTCATACCAGCCGTCAACCCGGTCCCAGTAGAACGCGACGAAATCCTTGAGCGCCGGCACCTCGTCGTAGGGGTCGGGATAGCCCCACACCGCGTTTTCCGACACCTTGTCGCCGACCCGGATCGTCCAGTACGACGCCGTCCCCTTGTAGGGGCAAAAACTGTGATGGTCGGTTGGCGCCATCTGGTCCATCCGCACATCGGCGCGCGGGAAATAATAGACCGGCAGATGCCGCGTCTCGAACAAGAGGTGCGCGTTTGTGCTGTCGGCGATGGTCTCTCCATTGAACTTGACGCGCACCCGCCGGGGCGAGGCTTCGAGGGTCACCTTGTAGTCGGGATTGGTCTTGAACCCGGATTCGCGCCCCTCGATCACCGTCGCCATGGTCAGGCCCTCCTTGTGGCGGCCGGTCCGCCGGAGACCAGTTTAGCACCTCCGGCCGGGTAACGGACACCACTCGAAGCTGGGGACCCTGATCCAGGCGCATCACCGCGCCGCCCCGCCAAACCAGCCCCGGCCCGATTTGGCCGGGGCTCGATCGGTGAGGGGCGTGGTCGTTCAGGCCCGGCGGCTACTCACCAATAGCGGTAGCCATAATGCGGGCGCCAGCCGGCGTAGGGGCCGTAATGGCGATAGCCGTAGGGGCGGTAGTAGCTCGGAGCGCAATGCGGGGGAACCCAGCCGCCCCGCCACCGGCTCCAATGGCCCAGCACCGGACGGGCCCCCGGGCCGCAGCCGCCCCACACCTGGACGATGTTGGACGAGTGCCCGGCATCGAGGCCGGGGACGAAGGGGGCGGCGCGCGCCGGCACCGCTGTGGCCGCAAGGCCCAGCGCGCCAATTCCGAGCGCGCCGATGAACGTCAGAGCTGTTAGTCGCATTTCGATTCCTCCTCTCGAAATCCATGCAAATAACGATAGGACTCGGGCGAGTAATCCGTGCCCCGACCGTGTTCCCGGTATCAGCGACGGGTTTTTTCGACCGCCGCATTGAGCTCGGCGCCGGCGAGGACGATGTAGGCGCTGACGTAGAGCCACATCAGCAGCACCACCACCGCGCCCAGCGCGCCATAGGTCTTGTCGTAGGATCCGAAGCGCGCGACGTAGAAGGAAAAGCCGGCGGACCCGATCAGCCACAACAGCGCGGCGGCGATTGTGCCTGGGCTGAGCCAGTGCCACCGAGGGGTTTGCCGGGCAGGGGCAAAGCGATAGACCACGGCGAGCGCGACAAATACCAGTCCGGCGAGAATCGGCCAGCGGATCAGCGCGGCGCCTGTGCGCCACAGCACGGGGATCGGCAGCCAGTCGATTACCGCGGGAACCACTGCAATCAGGAATAGGCTCACCAGACCAAAGATACCGATCGCGATCGTCAGCGCGATCGCCCTGAGGTAAAACGCGACGATTCCGCGGGTGTTTTTTTCTTCGTAAGCGACCGTCAGCGCCTGCATCAGCGTGCCGGCGCCGCTCGTCGCGCTCCACAACGCCAGTGCGAGGCCGACGATGAGGCCGATGCCGAGCTTGGCCGTAGGCGCGGCGATAAGCGCGTGCAGCTGATCGGACAACAGCCTCAGCGCATCTTGCGGCAGAACTTCCGACAGGGCGGCGACCTGCCGTTCGATCACCGCGGGGTCGGCGACAAGGCCATAGATCGAGATCAGCGCCGTCATCCCGGGAAAGATCGACAACAACGCGTAGAAAGCGACACCGGCGGCCATGATCGGTATGTGGTGGCGGTCAATGTCGGCCCAGACGCTCTGGATGATGTGGACCGATCCTGGTCGCGGCAGGAGGGCGGGCCGCAGTCCGGGCGGGCTCGGGGTATGCAGCGCTGCATAAAGCACCGCGGAGGCGACGATC
>DATCQF010000405.1:0-1853 GCA_036569735.1 Allostellaceae bacterium
CCCGCGCGCGCCGCCGGTAACGACGGCGACCTTGCCGTCCAGGCGAAAGGCCGAGGGAAGGCTACCCTGCGGGTTCCTGGCGGAGTTCATGGCGCGTCTCCCTCGATACCGCGTGCCGCGAGGCGGCTCTTGCCATAGTCCGGCGCGAGATAATCTAGTACGAAGTGTCGCTCGCATCCGAAAGAAAGCAATCGGTTCGCCAATGCCGCTCGTCCTCTACAACTCGCTGACCCGCCGCAAGGAGAAGTTCGAGCCGCTCGATCCGCAGAACGTGCGGATGTACGTCTGCGGGCCGACGGTCTACGACTTCGCCCATATCGGCAATGCCCGCGCGGTCGTGGCGTTCGACCTCTTGTACCGGGTGCTGCGCCACGAATACGGCGCGGGTCACGTGCGCTATGTCCGCAACATCACCGATGTCGAGGACAAGATCATCGCCGCGGCGCGCGCCAATGGGGAGGCGATCGACGCCTTGACCCGGCGCACCACCGCGATCTTCCACGAGGACATGGCGGCGCTCGGCAATTTGCCGCCCGACATCGAGCCGCGCGCCACCGAATACATCCCGCAGATGATCCGCATGATCGAGCGGCTGATCGCCTCGGGCCACGCCTATGCCGCCGAGGGCCACGCCCTCTTCCGCGTCGCCTCCTATGCCCGATACGGCAAGCTGTCGCGGCGCAGCCGGGCCGACCTGGTCGCCGGCGCCCGGGTCGAGGTGGCGCCCTACAAGGAGGACCCCGGCGACTTTGTGCTGTGGAAGCCGTCCTCCGCCGACCAGCCGGGCTGGGAGAGCCCGTGGGGGCGCGGCCGGCCGGGCTGGCACATCGAATGCTCGGCGATGAGCGAAGAGACGCTCGGCGAGACCTTCGACATCCACGGCGGCGGGCTCGACCTCATCTTCCCGCACCACGAGAACGAGATCGCGCAAAGCGTCTGCGCCCACGCCGGCCACCCCTTCGCGCGCTATTGGCTGCACAACGGCATGCTGACCGTCGGCGGCGCCAAGATGGCCAAATCCGAGGGCAATTTCATCACCGTGCGCGACGCGCTGGGCGAGGCTCCGGGCGAAGTCATCCGGCTGGCGCTGTTGGGCACCCACTACCGCGACCCCCTCGACTGGACCGAACACAGGTTGGAAGAGGCGCGGATGTGGGTGAACAAATTTTATCGTTTTCTGGAGCACGCTCCTGCCGGCTTGAGACCAAGTCAGAGTCCGGAGGTTCGCGAGGCCCTCGAAGAGGACCTCAACTCCCCGCTGGCGATAACCGCGCTGCAACGCCTCGTCTACCAAGGAGAGTCGACCGAACGTCAGGCAGAATTGCTCGCCGGTGGCAGATTGCTCGGCTTGCTCGGCCAGAGCCCGCAGGATTGGTTTCATCGAGGTGCCGATGAGGGCCAGATCGACCAGCTCATCGCCGCTCGCGTGCTCGCTCGCAAGGAACGGCGTTTTGCAGATGCCGACCGCATCCGCGGCGAGCTTGCCGCCGCGGGCATCATCCTCGAAGACAAGCCCGATGGCACAACAGAGTGGCGGCGAGCTTGAGGATGGTCGAGGCACGAATTCTCCCTCTCTCCTGTCATACCGGCGAAGGCCGGTATCCACGGCGGAAGTGGGTCCCGGCCTTCGCCGGGATGACGAGGTGGGGGAGGCGCGCTTCAGCCCTCACCCTCCCATCGCTTCGCGACGGGCCCCTCCCTCTCCCGCAATGCGGGCGAGGGGCTGACTGGCGCTGCCTCCTTCCCTCTCCCGCATTGCGGGAGAGGGTGGCGGAGGGCGCAGCCCGAGGGCGGGTGAGGGCCTCCGAGGGGCTGCGGTCCTAGCATGGCGGGGACCGACCATAGTCGGGAGG
>DATCQF010000406.1:0-2237 GCA_036569735.1 Allostellaceae bacterium
ATATCAGGCGGCGCCAGCCCGACATTGAGCAACGGCACCGCGATCCGCAACGGATTGACGTCGCCATAATACCCAAAAGTATAATAGGTCTCGGAGACGTAGCCTTCGGTCCAGGAGCTCACCCGAATACTCTTCCCTCAGCAATTGCCCGCGATGCTCAGGCGGCGAAGCGTTGCACCGACTGCCGGGCGAAGGCGAGGCCGAAGCCGGGCGTGTCGGGCAGCGCCAGTTCGCCCTGGTCGAGCGCCGGGGTTTCCTCGAACAGTTTCAGCATCCACGGCATGTATTCGACGGTGAGGCCATTGGGCGCCCCGGCGATCAGGTGCGCGTGGAACTCGGGGATGACGTGGCTGACCACCGGCAGGTTGAAGGCTTCGGCCATGCCGGCGATCTTGAGCCACGGGGTGACGCCGCCGGCCCGCACCAGGTCGATCATCACGTAATCGACCGAGCGCGCCTCGATCATGTGGCGGAAGGGGACGATGCCGTAGACCAGTTCGCCGCCGCAGATCGGGGTCGCGAGCGCCGCGTTGACCCGGGCGATCCCGGCATAATCGTCGTGCGTCGTCACGTCCTCGAGCCAGAAGAGGCCGACCCCGGCATCCTCGACGCGGCGGCCGATGTCGATCGCCTGCTCGGGGCGCCAGCGCTGGTTGATGTCGCACATCAGCGCGATATCCGGGCCGATCGCCTCGCGCACCCGGCGCATGCGCTCGACTTCGATGGCGGGCGAGGTGTCTCCGGGGAGCGCCAGCTGCGTCTTCATCTGGCTGAACCCCAAGCCCTTGAGCCGCGCCGCGCCCTCGACGACCTGATCCAATGTGAGGCCGCGCCGCAACGCGCCGCTCGCATAGGTGGCGATGCGGTTGCGGGCGCCGCCCAGCAGTTTCCACACCGGCTTCCTCAGCGCCTTCCCCCTGATGTCCCACAGCGCGATGTCGATCGCCGCCAAGGCCAGCGTGAACATCCCGCCCGGCCCCGCGCCGCCGGCCGCGTCGCGCAATTTCCTGATGATTGCTTCGAGGCGCAGCGGGTCCTCGCCGACGCATAATTCGCACAGCTGGTCGATCGCGCTCTTCAGCGTCCGGGTCAGCGCGCCGCCGTAAAAGCTGACGCCGATCCCCTCGATCCCGTCATCGGTGCCGATGGTCAGGATGACGATCGGGCGTGTCGCATTCGGATTTTCCAGCGCCGGGGCGAGCGGATCGTCCTCGGGGACGTCGAGGATCTGCGAGCGAAACGTCGATATTTTCATGGTCGCCACCTCAATCCGGGATCAGCGTCGTGCGTCCTTCGAGACGCCCGCCTTGCGGGCTCCTCAGGATGACGTTCTTTCTTAATCCCATCATAAGCTTACGTCATCCTGAGGAGGCGCGGAGCGCCGTCTCGAAGGACGCATCTTCGCTCATGCAACACCGTTTAATCCATCAGGCCTTGTAGCGGTCGAGGGTTGCCTGGTCGAATTCGAGGCTGAGGCCGGGCGCGGTCGGCATCACGAGTTCGCCCTTCTGCTGCACCGGCACCTCTTTGAACAGCGGCACCAGCCACGGCATGTATTCGACGGTGAGGCCGTTGGGGATCGCCCCGATCAGGTGGACATGCACCTCCGGGATCAGGTGGCTGACCACCGGCAGGTTGAAGGCCTCGGCCATCCCGGCGACCTTCAGCCATTGGGTGATGCCGCCGACCCGCACGAGATCGATCATCGGGATGTCGACCGAGCGGGCTTCCAGCATGTGGCGGAACGGCACGATGCCCCAGACGTATTCGCCGCCGGTGACCGGGGTCGCCAACGCGTCGGCGATGCGGGCGAGGCCGGGATAGTCGTCGGCCGTCGTCACGTCCTCGAGCCAGAAGAGGCCCACTCCGGCATCCTCGACGCGTTTGCCGATGTCGATCGCCTGCTCGGGCCGCCAGCGCTGGTTGATGTCGCACATCAGCTTGATGTCGGGACCGATCGCCTCGCGGATCTTGACCATGCGCTCGACCTCGATCGCCGGTGTCGTCTCGCCCGGCAAGGCCATCTGGGTCTTCATCTCGCGCCAGCCCTTGTCCTTCAAGGTGGCGGCGGCGCGGACCACCCGGTCGAGCGAGAGCCCGCGCATCAAGGCGCCGCTGGCGTAGGTCGGGACCCGCTCGCGCGCGCCGCCGAGGAGCTTCCACAGCGGCAGGTCCAGCGCCTTGCCGCGGATGTCCCACAGCGCGATGTCGATGGCCGAGATCGCGAGGTTGTAGAT
>DATCQF010000407.1:0-2823 GCA_036569735.1 Allostellaceae bacterium
TCTCGACAAGCGGAATGTTCCGGCCCAGCTCGCGCAATGCCTCGCGCGCGAGCGGGCCGAATTCGCGGTCGACGACCAGCAATTTGGCGGCGCCGTGATCGAGGATGAACGCGATCGCGCGCGCGTCGAGCCGGTAGTTGAGCGGGTTCAGCACCGCCCCCGCCATCGGCACGGCGTAATGCGCATCGAGGAGGGCCGGCACGTTCGGCGCCAGCACCGCGACCGTGTCGCCGGGCATGATGCCGCGCCGCCGCAGCGCATCGGCGAAGCGCCGGCAGCGCCCGTCGAACTGGCGGTAGGTGAAGCGGCGGGTTCCATCGATGACCGCGAGCTTATCCGGGTACACCGCGGCCGCGCGCGTGAGGAACCCGAGCGGCGTCAGCGCCGTGAAATTCGCCGGATTGCGCTTGAGGTGCGGCGCATCGTAAACCTCGTTCACCGGCGCTCCTTTCGCCATCGGGCCGAACCGGGTCGCCAACGCGATCCCGCGATGGTTTAACTCCGCGATCCGGCATCCTTATGGCGGCCGGGCCGACAGCGTCAAGCAGAAGCCCTGAAGGAGTCCTCCGGGTGAGCGGGACCCTGCGTATCGACATCGTCGCCGATTTCGTCTGCCCGTGGTGCTTCATCGGCCAGCGCCGGCTGCAACGGGCCATGGCGATGCGGCCGGAGCTCACGGTCCAGCGAACCTGGCGCCCGTTCCAGCTCAACCCCGACCTGCCGCTCGAGGGACTGCCGCGCGAGCTTTATCTCCAGCTGAAATTCGGCGGCTTGCGTTCGGCCGAGCGCATCCATAATGCTTTGGCCACCGCGGGAGCGCGCGAGGGGATCGAGTTCGCCTTCGACCGGATACGCCGTACCCCCAACACCCTCAACGCGCATCGCCTGGTTCGCCTCGCGGCTGCATCAGGGCGCGCCGACGCCGTCGCGGACGCACTGTTCCGCGAGTATTTCGGCGCCGGGCTCGATATCGGCGATCTCGACGCGCTGGCGGGGATCGCCGCGGGGGCGGGGCTCGACGAGCGCTCGGCCCGGGCCCATCTCGCCGGCGGCTCGGGGACCCTTGAGGTGCTCGCCGAAGAGCATCGCGCCCGCCGCATCGGCATCGACGCGGTACCCTGCTTCATTATCGACGGCGACTATGCGCTGGCCGGCGCGCAGGATCCCGAGATGTTCCTGCCGCTGTTCGACCTCGCCCTGGTGCCGCGCCTACCGGTCGAGGCGTAGTTCAGCCCGGGTCTCTGAGATCGATCCGAAACACCAGCTTGGTCTTGGCGCCCGGAGCGGCGAGGGTGCCGATCATGCGCCCGCCATTCTTGAGGATGACCCGGCGCGAGGCTTCGTTGTCGTCGTCGCAGGTGATCTCGACCTGGCTGAGCCCGGCCTCGCGGGCGACCGGCAACAGGAGGGCGAGCGCGCCGGTCGCGTACCCGTGCCGCCGTTTCCACGGCACCACGGCATAGCCGATATGGCCCGAGACATACTCGGGCAACGCGTCGCTCCCCGGGACAAAGCGCAAGTCGATGACCCCGCAGAACTCGCCATCGTCGAGCCAGTAGACGCGCGACGGCAGGCGCGGCACCACGCGGCCCGATGCCGAGACGATCATCCCGTCCTGACGGGTCAGTTCGGCGAGAAAGGCGCCAGGGTCGCGGCGCAGCGCGGCGAGCTGCACGGCGCTGACGTCGCGCTCGGTATCGGGCGACCAGCCGGCGGCAAGCGCCGCCTCGTACTGCGTGAGCCTGGCGGGGCTCGGGGCCAGGAGGCGCAGACCTCGACTGTCCGCGGTCACCGAATTTGCCGCGCTCTCAGGCGCCCAGCAGCCGGGCGATGCGCTCGCGGTGCCAGGTGGCGTCGCCCAGGGCGATCTCGGAGGCCTTGGCCCGCTTCAGGTAAAGCTGCAAATCATGCTCCCAGGTCATCCCGATGCCGCCATGCAGCTGGATGCCGGCGGCGCACACCTTGCGGCCCGCATCCGACGCGGCGGCCTTGGCCATCGATACCGCCATCGCGGCATCGGGCTCGCCCTCGTCGACGGCCCAGGCGGCGTAATAGGTCAGGGATTTGGCGTTCTCGATCTCGATCAGCATGTCGGTGCATTTGTGCTTGACGCCCTGATAGCTGCCGATGGGCTTCCCGAAGGCGACGCGCAGCTTGGCGTAATCGACGGTCATGTCGAGGACCCGCTGGGCGGCGCCGCACATCTCCGCCGCGAGCGCCACCGCGGCGCGGTCGGTGACCCGCGCCAGGGCCGGCCAGCCGCCGTTGAGGTCGCCGAGCAGCGCCGTTGCCGGCACCGCCACATTGTCGAATTTGACCTCGCACAATTTGCGCGTCTCGTCGACCGAGGGCAGCACCCGGACCGTGACCCCGGCGGTGCCCTTGGGCACGAGGAAGAGGCTCACCCCGTCCTCCATTGTGCTGCCGTCCCGGGTGCGCGCCGCGACCACCAGCACGTCGGCGAGATGCGCGTCGGGCACGAACAGCTTGGTGCCGGAGAGGGTGAACCCGCCGCGCGCCTCAGCCGCCGCGAGGGTGATGCCGGCGGCATCCCAGCGCGCGTTGGGCTCGGTCGCGGCGAGCGTCGCCTTTACCTCGCCGGCGGCGATCCCCGGCAGGAATTCCTGGCGCTGCGAGGGCGACCCCGCCTCGGCGATCGCCGCGCCGCCGAGCAGCACCGTCGCCGGAAAGGGCCCGGGCATCACCGCGCGCCCGACTTCCTCCATCAGGACGACGAGGTCGACGAGGCCTAGCCCGCTGCCGCCATATTCCTCGGGAAAGGCGATGCCGAGCCAGCCGTTCTCGGCGAGCTTGTCCCAGAAC